>JBBSTQ010000083.1:0-10785 GCA_038235745.1 Sphingobacteriales bacterium | reverse complement strand
TTTTGCATGTAAATGGCATTCACGCATTCCGCACTCATCTTTGGCTAGCATATTAGATACCATCTTCACTACCAGCTCATTCTTATCTTTAAAGTTGGCATAAATCGTTTTCTTACTAATTCCCAAATGCTTAGCAATGTCATCCATCGTCACACTTCGCATCCCAAACTTCATAAAAAGCTTTTCCGCCTCGTTTAAAATATAATCATCTACCTTCTCCATGCTTTATTCTAAATTCGGACGCAAAACTATGGAAACTTTTTTCATTTCCAAAGTTTCCGTATAAAATAATTTTTAGCTTAGGTAACAATTCTTTCACAATGATTACCTTAAGAACAAAACCTTAACAAAGTGTGTAAAGCCACTCATTTTTGTATTTTTGCACAAAAACACGATATGAATATTTCTACGCTAAACGCTATTTCGCCAATTGACGGACGATATCATCTACAAACTGCCGACTTAGGTGCTTATTTTTCTGAGGCTGCGCTAATTAAGTACCGCATTTTTGTTGAAGTTGAATACTTTATTGCGTTATGCGAAGTGCCTTTACCAGCGTTAAAAGGTTTAGCACAATATAATTTTGATACGCTGAGATTAGCAATCAATAATTTGACTGAAGAAGATATTTTAGCAGTAAAAGAAATTGAAAAAACCACCAACCACGATGTAAAGGCGGTGGAATACTTTATCAAGGGAAAATTTGACGAGCTTGGTTTATCAGAATATAAGGAGTATGTCCACTTTGGGTTAACGTCTCAAGACATCAACAACACGGCAATTCCGTATTCGTTCAAATCTGGGATGATGGTGGTTTACTACCCACAATTGCAAGAACTGCTAAATAAATTGAACGACTTAGCACAGGATTGGAAACATATTTCTATGCTTGCCCATACGCATGGACAGCCAGCATCACCTACCCGTTTAGGCAAAGAAATTATGGTATTTGTGGAGCGATTAGAAAACCAGATTGAACTGTTAAAAGCCATCCCTTATGGCGCAAAATTTGGTGGTGCTACCGGAAACTTTAATGCACATCACGTAGCTTTTCCGATGATAAATTGGAAAAACTTTGGGAACGAATTTGTTGATAAAAGTCTAAAATTAAAGCGTTTGCAAAACACGACCCAAATTGAACACTATGATTATATGGCTGCGCAGTTTGATGGCTTAAAACGTATCAACAATATTATTTTAGATTTGAACCGTGATTTTTGGACTTATATTTCCATGAACTACTTTAAGCAAAAAATTAAAGAAGGGGAAGTTGGTTCATCTGCAATGCCACATAAAGTAAACCCTATTGATTTCGAAAATTCTGAAGGAAACATAGGTATCGCAAATGCACTTTTTGAGCATTTAGCTGCAAAACTCCCTGTAAGTAGGTTGCAAAGAGATTTAACGGATTCTACTGTTTTAAGAAACATTGGTGTGCCATTAGCGCATACCATCATCGCTTTAAAATCAACAATCAAAGGTTTAAACAAGTTGCTATTGAATCAAAAAGAGATTCAAAATGATTTAGAAAACAACTGGGCAGTAGTTGCCGAGGCCATACAAACTGTTTTACGCAGAGAGAACTATCCAAACCCGTATGAAGCCTTAAAAGATTTGACCCGCACAAACACTCAAATCAATGCTCAAGTGATGAGCGATTTTATAGATACGCTAACCGTGAGCGATGCTGTGAAAACAGAATTAAGAGCCATTTCGCCTTCAAATTATACGGGGATTTAAAAAGTCATTGACAGGTAAAAACAATTTTGCTTTGCAAGGTTTGGCTTAATGATAATTACTTTTACAAAAAAAGAGATAACATGAACATTACAGTATATACAGAATCTACACCCAACCCGGCAACCATGAAGTTTATTGTAAATAAGCTTTTGATTAATGGCAGTGTAGATTTCCCGACTAAAGAAAGTGCAGAACACTCTAAATTTGCTACCGAACTGTATAAATTCAATTTTGTAAATGGTGTATTTTTTGCCAGCAACTTTGTAACCGTAACAAAAACAGAGGATGCAGATTGGGCAGATATTGAGCCTTTATTGAAAGAATTTGTGAAAGGCGCAATTGAATCTGAGTATGCGGTTCAGGAGCATGAGCATGAAGAAGATTTAGATTTTAAAGGAACAGAAACCGAAATAAAAATTCAGCAGATTTTGAATGATTATGTAAGACCAGCGGTTGAGCAAGATGGTGGTGCAATTACTTATAGGTCTTTTGAAGAAGGAATTGTAACGGTAGAGTTGAGAGGTTCTTGTAGCGGATGCCCTTCATCAACGATTACGCTTAAATCTGGAATTCAGAGTTTGCTACAAAGAATGGTTCCAGAGGTTAAGGAAGTTGTTTCTGAAGCTTTGTAAAGCTTAGCAGAAAAATTAAAGACAAAAAAAAGTCCTGAAATTTTTCAGGACTTTTTTTTATGCGAATGTTTTTGCACTTCTGATCTCTTCGTAAAGCTCGATCACTTTTTTCTGAAGATCAATAACTTCTGCATCTCTCTGCTGCAATTTTTTTGTTGCAACTTCCAAATCCGAAGCGTTTTTAATTTCCTGTTCAGGATCGTTGTAAGTCAAAAGCTGAACTACTGACATGTCAAAAAGTGCAGAAATTTGCTCTAATCTTGATAAATTTACGTCTGTAATTCCAGTTTCTATTTTTGAAAAAGCAGGAATTGAAATATCTAATTGTTTAGACACATCTTCCTGACTCCATCCTTTCTGGTGCCTCAATAATCTGATTTTTTTTCCTAATAATTTCATAATATAAATTTTTAAACTCCTACACTCAATATCCCGCTTCATTCGGGCGACAAAACTAACATTTTAGTTACCTATAAAGAAAGTATTTTGCTAACGTAACCAAATCGATACGTCCAAATGTTCCAGAGCTCATCATTAAAAGATTACAATTTGTCATCTTAAACGTTTCGATACATTGCTTTAGTTCCTCTGGATTGTCAAAAAACAATAAATTTTTATTTCCAAACGCTTTGATAACTTCAGCTCTAGTAAGTGGTGTTAATTTCTTTTGAGTAAATGTTTCCTTGTCAATATAAACAATAGCAATATCTGCGCCATTAATTGTATCATGGTATTCGCCTAAAAAATTCTCGTTTAAGCTACTAAAAGTATGCAGTTCAATACACGCAATTAACTCCCGATTAGGGTATTGTTCCTTAACTGCTTCAACCGTGGCTTGCAATTTAGAGGGCGAATGTGCAAAATCTTTAAAAACAGCCTTAGTTGCTGTTTCTCCCAAACTTTCTAATCTTTTAGCCGCACCTGTAAAACTAGAAATTGCTGTGTAGAACTCACTCTCCGCAATCCCAGCTTCTGCGCAAGCTAATTTCGCAGCCATCAAATTCATTAAATTATGCCTACCGAAAACGCTCAATGCAACTTTTGCGTTACCTGCTTTATTTAAAAAAGTCTTACCATTTACAATGCTATAATCCGGAGTTTTATACGGAATTAATTCTAGCTCATTTTTTATTTGATGGTTAATTACCAAGTCCTTTAAAACTTGGTCTTCTTCACAATAAATCAATTTGCCACCCGGTTCAATGGTATCTATAAACAAACTAAATTGTTCCTTATAGTTCTCAAAAGTTGGAAAAACGTTGATGTGATCCCAAGCCACACCACTTATAATACCAACATGTGCTTTATACAAGTGAAACTTTGGTCGCCTATCAATTGGAGACGCCAAATATTCATCGCCCTCAATAACAATCAAAGGTGCATCTGAAAGCTTAACCATGTTATCAAAACCTTCAATTTGTGCCCCAACCAAATAATCGAACGACTTTTTGTAATAGTTAAGCACATGCAAAATCATAGAGGTAATGGTGGTTTTACCGTGACTGCCGCCGACCACAATTCTTTTTTTATCGACGGATTGCTGGTAAACATACTCAGGATATGAATAGATCGGCAAACCCAATTCTTGTGCTTTAAGCAATTCTGGGTTATCAATTCTTGCATGCATCCCCAAAATCACTGCATCAAGCTCCTTTGTAATCAATTCTGGTCGCCAGCCTTCAACATCAGGATAAATACCGTTTGCTTTAAGTCTGCTTTTTGAAGGTTCGTAAATGGCATCATCAGACCCCGAAACAACAAACCCATTCAAATGCAACGCAATTGCTAAATTGTGCATTGCGGCGCCACCAACGGCTATAAAATGAACTCTCATAATTTAGTTTTTAATAAATTTAGCTGCCACCCATAAATCTTTCTTCTTATGGCTTACATAATTGATTCCGTACTTTTTTGCTTCTGCGGTAATCATTTCTAAGTCTGGCTCTTCGTAAAATCCGCTGAAAAATATTTTACCTCCAACTTCAAGCGCCTCCGAATATCTTTCTATCTGATCCAATAAAATATTTCGGTTAATGTTGGCCAAAATAATTTGGTATTGCTCATTGGGAATCGCCTCCTTAGAACCGCAATAAGCCGTAAGGTTTCCAACATTATTAAGCGTGGAGTTTTCTAAAGTACTATCATAACAAACTGGATCATAATCAATTGCAACCACTGATTTCGCACCCATCTTACTAGCTAAAATTGCCAAAATTGCTGTTCCACAACCCATATCTAAAACTGTTTTACCGGCTACATCTGTTTCTAACAAATACGCCATAATCATTGCGGTAGTTTGATGATGCCCTGTACCAAAAGACATTTTAGGGTCAATTACAATCTCGTACTTGAACGCAGGTTTTGGCTGATGAAAAGTTGCCCTTACGTAAACTTGGTCTTTAATTTCTATAGGCTCAAAATTGCTTTCCCATACCTCGTTCCAGTTTTTTTGCTTTACATCATTAACTAAATATTTAAACTTAAATTCGTCTTTATAGGGTGTTAAGGTTTCACTTAACAAATCCTCATTGAAACTAGTTTCGATAATATAAGCGTTAAAACCTCGCTCGGTTTCTTCAAAAGTATCGTAGTCGATCTCTCCTAAAAGGGCAATTAATATATCTTTCTGATAAGCCTCATCAGACGTCATTTCAAAAACCAATTCTTTGTAATCCATTTTCTATTATGATTAGTCTGCAAATAACCGCAAATAATTATGCAATTAAAAAAGATAGTTGATAGCCACTTCAGAAATCATTCGGCAACGTCCTATAACGTATTATACAAATTAGGTTAAGTTCTGTTAAAAATGATAAGCACAGGCGGATTGGTAGCATTGTTGTTTTGACTAAGCTAAAAAACACTATGAAACGATTTGAGAACAAGAACATTTTAGTTACCGGAAGCAGTTCTGGCATTGGCGCAGCTTGTGCAGAACGCTTTGCGCAAGAGGGTGCAAACGTAATTGTAAACGGACGGCACATGGCCGAAGAAGAAGAGAAACTTGTTGAAGAGTTATCTGCTTTTGGCACTAAGATTCAGTTTATCGAAAAAGACATTAGTAGGGCTGAGGATGTGATAGATCTAGTGAACGAAAGCATTAGCGCCTTGGGTAGTTTGGATGTTTTGGTGAACAATGCTGGCGTTGAGCGTTCTGCTGATTTTTGGGACGTAACGCCTGAAGATTATGATTTAGTGATGAACACCAATTTGAAAGCAGCTTTTTTTGGAACTCAGGCTTTTGCGAAATTTTGCCAAAAAGAGAACCGAGGTGGCGTGGTCATTAACATGAGTTCTGTACATGAAGAAATTATTTTCCCGCATTTTTCGGCTTATTGTGCCAGCAAAGGAGGATTGAAAATGTTAATGCGTAACCTTGCGACAGAATTGGCTTCGTTGAACATTCGGATCAATAACGTTGCACCCGGAGCAATTGCCACACCAATCAACAAAAAAATGATGGCAGATCCCGTAAAAATGAAAGCATTAATGGATAATATCCCAATGAACCGAATGGGAACGCCGCAAGAAGTCGCAGGAATTGTAGCTTTTTTAGCGAGCGATGATGCAAGTTACGTTACCGGAAGCACCTATTTTATCGATGGCGGTTTGACTTATCATTATGAAGAGCAATAGTTTTTAAGCCGAAGGCTTGAAGCTTAAGGCTGAAAGCTTCAAGCTGATTTGCAGGTTCTTTAAAATCAGCTGCTATTTAAAAATTAGCAGTGAACCTTTACTTTACTATTCGCCTCTGTCTATAAATATAATTCTGCTTTTTACTTAGCTAGATTCGCCAATGCTTTTTTGAGATTTTGTTTTTCGTCGAAAATTGTTTTCCATGGGTCTTCACGGTTGGCAATTAAGTCTGGAACGTTGAATATATCGAAGTCTGCCATGTCCAAGCTTTCATTGATTTCGTTCCAGCTTAGCGGATACGAAACTGATGCGCCGGGTTTTGGTCTTGCGGAGTAGGGCGAAGCAATGGTTTGCCCCCTCCTATTCTGCAAAAAATCAACATATATTAATCCTTTTCTTTTGGATGGCGAACGCTCTAAACTGGTATTATCCGGACTTGCTTCATGCACCTTTTGCGCTATGAACCGAGCAAACTCTTTTATAAAATCGTAATTATATAAAGCTCCAACATAAACATAAATGTGGATTCCCGTGGATCCGGACGTCTTTGCATACGACTTAATCGACATTTCATCAAACACGTTTTTTACCACCAAAGCCAGTTGCACTACTTCCTGAAACTCGTTTTTATCCGGATCTAAATCAATGACCATAAAATCAGGATTATCCGGTTTTTTGTAAGTGCTGAGCCAAGGGTTAATTTCTATACAACCCAAGTTTGCCATGTACAATAAAGTTGCTTGATCATTACAGACCAAATAATCAATATTTTTATTGTTACTTTCCGAATGGACTACCGTAGTTTTTGCCCATTTGGGAATATGCTTGGTATCCACATCTTTTTGGTAAAAACCGGGCTTGGTAATTCCGTTTGGGTGGCGGTTTAGGGAAAGGGGTTTGTCTTTCAAGTAAGGCAACATAAACTCGCCTACTTTATCGTAATAACTCAACAAATTGCCCTTAGTTATTTTTTCTTTTGGCCAATAAATTTTATCGAGGTTGCTTAATTTAACACTTTTTGATCCGTATTTTTTTGCTACGTCTTCTTTTCCAGAAAACTCTCTGGGAATTATGTTTTTGCTATCAATCAATAATTCCTTCTCAACGGATTCTGTATCCTTATCCTCTCTTAATCCTTTAAACACCGGATGCCGTAGGTGTTTATCGTTTGTCCATTCGGCGAAACTTACTTCACAAACTAACTCGGGTTTTACCCAGGTCACTTTAGATTCTTGCGCAACTTTATCTTTCGCTAAAAATGGCTTTTTACCTATTTGCAGCATTACCATTGTTTCGTGTAAACTTTTAAGAACTTTATCCGTAAACCCGGTTCCGCAATTGCCGATGTATTTTAGTTTCTTTGCGTCATCTAAAACTCCTAAAACCAAGGCTCCAAAATATTTTCTGCTTCCTGCTGGCGCTGTAAAACCACAAATTATTGCTTCCTGACTGTTACTAAATTTAAACTTCAACCATGATTGGCTGCGTTTGCCAGCGTAGTATTCGTCATCTTTCTTTTTGGCGATGATGCCTTCCCATTTTTCTTTCTCGGCTTCAGCAAGAGCTTTTTTTCCTTCTCCAATTACATGGTCATTGTACAATATATTTTTGAAGCTATATTTATTTAGCATCGCTTCTAAAAGTGTTTTCCTTTTTATCAGTGGGAGCTCGGTTAAATCGTGGCCATTCAAAGCCAGTAAATCAAAAATATGATATTTTAAAGGAGCTGTTTTTTCCTCGTAGTGTTGAAGGAGTTGAAAACTGTCCTTTCCTTTATTATCCAGAGCAATCAGTTCGCCATCTAGCACACAATCTTCTGTAATTTCTTCAAGCTCTTTAACTATCGACGGATATTTATCGGTATAATCCTTTCCGTTTCTGGTGTTGAGTTTCAATTTTCTGCCAGTTTCTGCAATAATTCGGTAACCATCCAACTTTCTTTCGAAAAGCCACTCTTCATCATCAAAAATATGTTCTGACAGCGTGGCCAACATTGGGCTGTAATCTTTAGAAGCTTTTTCCGCTGATTGTATTTCTTCAGTCTCTTCTGGTTCAGGCTTTTCAATCGCAGCATTCTTTTTTTTCTTAAAATCCTTTCCGGCTTGCTTAATTTTAGGATCTACTAAATCTTCAACATCAAATCCCCCCTCAATAGCGCCATCATCGTTATGCTTAATCAGTAGCCAAGCATTTCCTTCAGCATTTTTCAGCCTGACCAATGCAAACTCTCCGTTCAAAATTTTTCCTTTTAAAGCGAATTTCAAATTGCCAGCTTTTAAACCTTCTTCCAACGTTGTTGCATCGTCTTTTCTAGTTTTGGCTAAGGATTGATAAAATCCTTCATCAAAAATAGTTACAATTCCAGCGCCGTAGTTCCCTTTCGGAATCTCGCCTTCAAAGTCTTTGTAGCTGTACGGATGGTCTTCTACCATCATCGCCAAACGTTTATCTTTCGCGTTTAGCGATGGTCCTTTTGGCACTGCCCAGCTTTTTAAAACGCCATCCATCTCTAACCTAAAGTCGTAATGAAGCCGGGACGCATGATGCCTTTGTACCACAAAACGCAGTTTTTTACCACCCGCAGTTTTGCCTTTTTGCGGTTCTTTGGTGTTGGTAAAATCCCGTTTTTCGTTGTACTTATCCAGACTCATTTTTAAGCTCCTTTTTTACTGAGGCTTTCCATTAATTGATCGTATAAATCGTCGCTCTTTGCTTTCTGAGGTTTTAGTTTCTTGATGGTTGGGCGTTTTCCTTTAGCTTTTGCTTTGATGATTTTCAATAATTGGGCATTGTAGGTATCCTTGTGAGATTCTATATCGAAATCGGAGGTGTATTGTTTGATGAGTGCAAGGGCAACATCCAGTTCTTTTTTAGGGATATCAACTCCATCAATTGTGTTGATTTCTTCCGTAGATCTAATTTCTTGCGCATAGCGAATTCTTGAAATTACTAGTACGTTATTTCTCGGATAGATAACGCACAGTGCTTCTTTTTGCCGTAAAACAAACGAACCAAAACCAGCTAACTTTGTTTTCTCCAACGCTTTAAATAGTAACGTATAGGCTTTCTCGCCGTGTTTTGCGGGTTCAGCGTAGTACGAAGTTTCAAAAAGCATCGGATTAATCTCATCCACTTTAACAAAATTCTCTATCGCAATATTTTTACTTTTTTCTGGACTAGCATCATCAAAATCTTGCTCTTCTAAAATAATGTAATCGTCTTTTAGCAAATACCCTTTCACAATTTTCTCATACGGCACTTCTTTACGAGTCTTTTCGTTTATACGCTGATATTTAATGTTTTGATGGTCTCTGCCGTCCAGCATATCCAAATCTAAATTACTATTCTCAATTGCAGAATATAATTTTATTGGAATGTTTACCAGCCCAAAACCAATGGTGCCGTTCCAGATTGATCTCATAATTTTATTTTTAAAGGATGTGGAAAATAATATTCAAGAAATATGCCATGGGGATAAAAAAACCAAAACTCCAAAATTTTCGATAATTAGCCGATACCGAAATTTTAACCGAAATTTAACGACTATTGAATTTTATGCTAATTCCACAACGCTTTAAAACCCTTCCGTTTTTATTGTCGCTTTCAACAGTGATGCTTTTGGAAATAGTTGCAATTGGCTATTTAATCTCCGACAGAACACATATCTACAGTTATTGGATAGCAATTGGATCTGCATTCATTGCTTATTTCATCGTTATAAAATACTTTGATGACACGAGATTTCACAAAATAAATTACGGAACAGCCATCATTTTACGTATTGCACTTTTGTTTTCCTTCCCTTTATTGAGTGATGATCTTTACCGCTTTTTTTGGGATGGTGCACAAATCTTTCACGGCATCAATCCTTTCTCATACACACCAAAAGAACTGTTGGCGTTTAATTATGATTGGGTTGATGTAAAGTTATTTGAGAAGATGAATTCTCCCGAATATTATTCGGTTTATCCGCCAATTAACCAACTCGCTTTTTGGCTCACGGCATTGGCAGGGAAAGGCAACCTACTCTCTTCCATCGTTATTTTACGATTGTTCATCATAATATTTGATTTAGGAAACATCTACCTCATCAAAAAAATACTTCATCACTTTAAGAAAAAAGAGAGTCTGGTTTTTTTGTACGCTCTGAACCCCCTGGTTATCATTGAACTGACTGGCAACCTACATTTTGAGGCAGTCATGATATTTTTCACGCTACTTTCTGCTTGGTTTCTGCTTAAAAATAAATGGGTTTTTGCATCGGTTGCATTGGGTTTTGCGGTTTGCGCCAAGCTTTTGCCATTGATGTTTTTACCGCTTTTTATTAAGCACATCGGTTTCAAAAAGTCGATTTACGCTGGAGTTGTTGTAGTGGCCACTATTATTATTCTGTTTTTACCATTTATTTACAACCTTGAATTAGCGCAACATTTTTTAAGCAGTCTGCGACTTTATTATGGAAATTTTGAGTTTAACGGAAGCATTTTTCAATTGCTGAAAGCCACGGGTTGGGCTTTTTTAGGTCACGACCCAATTGCTTACGTAAGTGCAATATTGCAGATTTGCACTTTTACGGGATTTTACTTCGCTTATAAAAAGACAAATAACATTTTGGCGGGCATGTTTTGGTTCTGCGCCAGCTATTATATTTTTAATGCGGTTGTACACCCTTGGTACATAATTATTATGGTTTGCTTCACTCCTTTTGTAAAATGGCGTTTTGCACTTTTATGGTCGTTACTTATCTGTTTAACTTATTTTGCGTACATATCTCTTC
>JBBSTQ010000082.1:0-10806 GCA_038235745.1 Sphingobacteriales bacterium | reverse complement strand
TATGCAAAAATCATCCACAAAAGAAATACAAGAGCGTTTTGATAAAGATGTGGAACGTTTCTCAAATTTAGAGACGGGTCAGATTGCAACAATTGATGCTGAAATATCATTAGAATTCACCACAGAAGCGACTAAAGCTATTATTCCGACAGCGAAAAATATTTTGGACATTGGTTGTGGCGCAGGTAATTATACGCTCAAGATGTTGCAAAAACTCCCAAACTTAAACTGCATTCTGGTTGATTTAAGTGAGCCAATGTTGAACCGAGCTAAAGAACGTGTAGCTAGAGAAACTTCTGGTAAAGTTCAAACTTTTCACGGAGATATAAGAGAAATTAACTTTGGAGGTAAAACTTACGACATCATTTTAGCGGGTGCAGTCTTGCATCATTTAAGGGAAAACGAAGATTGGACTCAGACTTTCCAGAAACTTTTTGATTTGCTGAATGAAGGTGGTTGTTTGATGATTTCAGATTTAGTGCTACAAGATACTGATGCTGTAACGGATTTTATCTGGGGCAAATACGCAGGTTATTTAGAAGAAATAGGAGGGAAGGAATATCAGGAAAACGTATTTGCTTACATCGAGAAAGAAGATTCTCCTCGGTCCGTAAACTACCAATTGGATTTGATGAAAAAAGTCGGTTTCAAAAGAATAGAAATTTTGCATAAAAACCTATGTTTTGCTGCCTTTGGCGGAATTAAATAGTGACTAAAAAACAAGCACATAAAAAAAGACTTACAAATTGGCAGTATATAACATCCCAATCCATAAGTCTTTTTACTTTCAATTTTTTACTCGAAAAATCTACTGAGCATTTAAAGTATAAACGATTCTCGCTGTGTTGCCGTTAAGCAATTTGAACGGAGAACTCAACGTCAAAGCATCCTTAGAAGAAGCATCAACATTCATTTTATAACCTTCTTTTACATTTCTTGCTTTTTCGCCAGTGTCTACTTTTTTGAATTGAAAAATAGGATTCATTCCATCGTTAATCACAGACCAATAAATGTTCTGACTAGTTCCGTTTGCTAAGGTGATGTAACCACTATTTCCACCGTAGAGTTTCCAAGTACTTCCTACAAAACTTTGGTATGGAGCCATTCCGAAAGCATCTGTAACTTGATAACCACTTGGAAAACCTTCTAATCTAACATCTGTAACTGTCCAAGTGTTAGATATTTTTCCTTTGGAAACTTTGTAATTTGTTGTTCCATTTTTTGAGGCACAAGAACTTAACGCTAATGCTACAATACAAAATGATAGGGTCGATAAAATTAATTTTTTCATTTTTTTAAATTTATGAGATTCAATAATAAATCTGTTCAGACCCCATCGTTTCAAAAACGAAGCCAATACTATATTTTTAGCATAAAAAAACGGCGCAATAAAATTGCGCCGTTCAAATTTTGCCAGTTTGTTAAAAGCTTTATGCTTTAAGTTTTGTACATCCAGCTTTTATCATTTTGGGCTTCCACCATCTCTAGGCTTAGAGATTGATTCTCTCATATCCGTATCAGCTTGGATGTTTTGCATTTTATAGTAGTCCATAATACCCAGGTTTCCACTTCTAAAAGACTCCGCAATTGCCAATGGAATTTGAGATTCTGCCTCAATAACTTTCGCTCTCGCATCTTGTGCTTTTGCAATCATCTCTTGTTCAAAAGCTACGGCAAATGCTCTACGCTCTTCTGCTTTCGCATTAGCCACTTTTAAGTCGGCCTCAGCTTGGTCAGTCTGTAGTTTTGCACCAATGTTATCGCCTATGTCAATATCCGCTATGTCAATAGATAAAATCTCGAAAGCAGTTCCAGAATCTAAGCCTTTGGCCAATACCACTTTAGAAATCTTATCTGGATTTTCCAGAACTTCTTTATGGCTCACTGCAGAACCAATTGTGGTTACAATACCTTCACCAACACGGGCTAAAATGGTTTCTTCGCCAGCACCACCCACTAATTGGTTAATGTTTGCCCTAACCGTTACCCTTGCTTTTGCAATCAACTGAATTCCGTCTTTTGCAACCGCAGCAACAGGTGGCGTGTTGATTACCCTAGGGTTTACCGAAAGCTGTACCGCTTCAAAAACGTCTCTACCTGCCAAATCAATAGCAGTTGCCAGCTTGAAGTCTAATGGGATGTTTGCCTTATCGGCAGAGATCAATGATTTAATTACGTTGTTCACATGACCGCCCGCCAAATAATGCGTCTCAATTTCGTTGGACGTAAGATTTAACCCTGCTTTTGTAGAGGTGATCATTGCGTTAACTACCAATGAAGGTGGTACGCGTCTCAACCTCATTAAAACCAAGTTTAAAAGGTTCACTTTTACGCCAGATAACTGTGCTGTAAACCAAAGATTCACTGGCAATACGTAAAAGAGAAAGAAGAAAGCAATAATGCTCCCTATAATGATAAAAATAATACTGAATGATGGATCCATATTTTAGGATTTAGTTTAGTTTAATTATTTTACAATATCGTCAATTGCCTTGAAATTTGGAAGATCTCCTGCACTTTCTAATACTTCTGCATAAATTATTTTTTGGTTTTCGTCAATTACAAAAGCAGCCCGTTTAGCAACGCCTTTCATATTAAAAACAAATTCATCGTAAAAAGCACCGTAAGCTTGAGAAACGTCTTTGTTGAAATCAGAAAGTAACGGGAATTGATAATTATTATCTTCCTTAAATTTAGCTAAAGTAAAAGGCGAATCTATCGAGATTCCTAAAACTTGTGCACCCAAACCTTCGTAATAACTAAAATTATCTCGCATGGTACAAAGTTGCGTAGTACAAACCCCTGTAAATGCTAACGGAAAAAAGTGGATGATCGCTTTTTTACCTGCAAAATCCTTTAAACTAACTTCTTTTAAATCAGAATTTACCAGCGTAAAATCTGGTGCTTGATCGCCTATTTTTAATGACATGTTTTTAAAATTTATTTTTTTTGAATATAGCTAAAACTATTCGCAAGTCACTCGCTAGGCGTTGTGATTTATTAAATTAACTTGTTTTTCCATAATTGCAATTCCTTCTTTGAAAGAGTGTGGTTGGTAACCGAGTTCTTCTATTGATTTATCTAAGATGAAACCGGTTTTTACAGGTCGTTTAGCAGCTTGATTTAAAGAATCTGAACTGATGGGCTTAATCAGGCTTTTATCTAATTGATAGTAGTCAGCGACTTGATGCACAAGTTCAATAATGCTCATCATATCTTTTCCTGAAGCATTGAAGACACCTTGTGCTTCTTTTTGTGCAGCCAATAGGCATATTTCTGCTAAATCTTCCGCTAACGTAGGCATCCTCCATTGATCGTCCACAACGTTAATCGGATTACCTTTTTCCAATGCCCCTTTTGCCCATAATACAATATTGCTTCGGCTCATATCGCTCACAATGCCGTAAACGATGATGGTACGCAATACTGTCCATTTTATAGCCGACTGTTGCAATAGCAGTTCTGCAGCCAATTTAGATTCTCCGTAAAACGAAACTGGCGATGGTGTTGCGTCTTCTCTGTACGGGCCTGCCAACCCATCAAAAATGAAATCGGTAGAAAGATGAATGAGTTGCACATTATGTTTTTCACAAGAGTTGATTAAATGTTCTACGGCGGTTACGTTCAACGCCCAGCAGTCTTCTTTTTCTGTTTCACAAGTATCAACATTGGTCATTGCAGCGGTATTGATGACTACGTCTGGCAAAAATTTACCGATAACGTTGTCGATACTTTCCGCATCCAAGATGTCCATCTCCACATAAGTGTAACCTCCTTTTACCGGAAACCTATTGTCTCCTTTGCCTGTTGCAATCAACTCAAAGTCGTTCTTTGAGAGAATTCTTTCGGTCAGTTTTTGACCTAGCAATCCATTACTGCCGGTCACTAATATTTTTTTTACCATATTATCAAATTCGAGGACTGAAAATTAACGTTTATAAATGAGATGGCGACCAAATGTTGAAAGCTTTGGCTAATCTTGGTCGTTGTCTTGGTTTAGTTCTTCAATTTGTTCCTTCACAAATTTAACGGATTCTTCATCTTTGAACTTAAACCATAGCTGTCTGTAATGCTCGTTATTGTCAACTTCTAATTTGAAATTCTGGAAAGGGCTTTTGCGATCTAAGCTATTAAATAATTTGCTTTTTAAATTGTCATCGGCGACCGTTGCCGCAAAATTTTCCATCATCCGAAAAGATTGACGGGACGACATTTTTTCTAACTCCGCATAGTTGTCTGGGTTCGACTCAATTTCTTTAATAGAGTCTTCCCATAATCCCTCGCCATCATCAAATGCACCGAATTCTTCTAGATCAGGGACAGAGTTGATTTCGCCGGTTTTAAGGTTATAATAAATCTTCATACCCATGTCTAAGTCGCCAGAAGCTTCATTTAATTGGGCATCTGTTAGTGTGATTTTTTGTTCTTTCATTTGATTGTTTTTATAAGCTTTTGTTTCCTGATGTTAGCAGAACGGTCTTACCAACAGCATTACTCCGCAATAATTCTTTTATAAAATCGATCTTAAAAGTAGGCATTTGCTAATTACCCGCCGTCATTTTTAACGATAGTGTGCCATAGGCATCCCTTTGGGAAAACATCTCACTAGCAAGATCGCCATGCTACCTGAATACCTATTGGTGAGATGTTTCGTTTTTACTCAACATGACGAAATTTGTTACTTATTTTGTTGGTATTCATTTACCTTTTTCAACATCTTTTCATATCGATTGGTAGGATTAGAGTTTAATTTGCTATCGTAATTTATCTGTAGCTTTCTAACCCCTCAATCAAATCATCCGCATTTAAATCTACACCTTTCAAAATTACCTGCGCTTGGCTGTAAAAAGGACGTCTCTCCTCCAATTTCGCTTCAATAAATCCAATCAATTCCTCATACGATTTTCCTTTAACCAACGGTCGTTCTACTCGGGCATTAATTAACCGGTCTGCCAAAACTTTGACTGGCGTATCAATAAACACAGTAACCCCATTTTTATTCATCCATTCCATGTTATCAAAAAAACAAGGCGCTCCTCCGCCGGTTGCGATGAGCGCATTGCTAGCAATGGCTCCTTCCTGTAAAGTTTGCTTTTCTCGTTCTCTAAAACCATCCTCGCCAAAAGCAGCAAAAAGTTCTGGAATGCTCATTTGGTTTTTAGCTTCTATCAAATCATCCAAATCTAAAAAAGGCAATTCAAGTTTGTTAGCTACGGCTTTGCCTAACTTACTTTTACCACAGCCCATAAAACCGATTAAGAATATTTTTTTTGCTGAAATGTTGTGGTTTGGGTTTTCTGCTGACATGGTAATCTTTTAAATTTTTACACGAGGATCTAAAGTGGCATAAAGTAAATCTGCCAAAATATTAATGATAATGAATATAAAAGCAATAAACAGGATTGAGCCCATAATTACCGGTAAATCTGCCAATTCTAAAGCATCAACCGTAGCTTTACCTAGTCCGTTATAGCCAAAAATATATTCTACAAAAAACGAGCCTGCCAATAAGGAGGCAAACCAGCCCGAAACCGCAGTCACAACCGGATTTAATGCGTTCGGTAAAGCGTGGTTTAAAATAATTGCTTTTTTACTGAGTCCTTTTGCTTTCGCGGTGCGGATATAATCCTGCCTTAAAACATCCAACATGGCACTGCGGGTCAGTTGCATAATAATTGCCAGCGGACGCAAACCCAAAGTAAGCATCGGCAAAATCAAATTTTTCCAAACTAAAACTTCGCCTTTAAAAGGGTCGTAATCGTACAAACTTCCCGACATGTTTAGCCCCGTATAATCGCTCAACACAAAACCAAAAAGCCAGGCGATAATAATTCCCGCAAAAAAAGACGGAGCGGAAATCCCCAAAATAGAACTCGCAATTGCAGTTTGATCTATCCAAGTATCTTTATAAACAGCAGCCAAAACTCCCAAAGCAATTCCAATGATTGTAGCAAAAAGCATTGCAGTAAATGCTAGAATCATCGTGTTCGGGACAGTTTCTGCTAAAATGCTAGTTACTTCTCTTTTTGTTTGGTATGAGCGACGTAAATAGGGCATTTTTATTACTAAAGCATTTTTGCCACTTATATTAAAAAGCTTTAAGTAATGGTATTTGGCTTTCGCAGATGAATCTGCTGGATGTACAGCCAAAGGCGATAAATCATTGATATAATACGCAAACTGAACAGGAATAGGCTTGTCCAGACCAAACTCTTTACGAACGGCTTCCAAAGACTGCACATCAGAACGTTGTCCTTGGGTCATCCGAGCTGGATCAGCCGGTAAAATATTGAATAAAAAAAACACCACTACCACAACGCCTAGCAGAACTGCAAAGCCGTAAACAAGTTTTTGGAGGACGGATTTAATCATTTAGTTTACTGAAATATTTTTCTGCTAAGTGATCGTAAGTTGGTAGGGCAGAAGCAGGCCATTTATCAATGACCACCCCATTTTTTAAAAGCATTAAACCCGGATTTGACCGTACCATACTTTTTAGCGGAACGGCATCTGCATAAAAAACCTCGGTTAACAAAGTTAGTTTTTTTGAGAGTTTGGTTGCCTGTTGGGCAGATGCAGAAGTTAAAAGCACCGATCTAATGTTGAAATTTTGCACCGAGTTAATCGCAATTGCATTAATGTCGCCCAAGGCTTTTTCCTTGGCTTTATCTAAATTCCAAGCAACAACAACCAAATTATAATACGGATTTTCAAAAATTTCGCTGGTATAATTTACACCTTGTGAATCGTAAACATTCAAATCTTTGATTTTTGCTTGGTAGCCTTCCTTAACCAAAATTGGGTCTGATGATGAAATTAATTCCCAATTAGTGTCTTCGTATATTTTAGTGGCAAGGTATTCCTTATCGGTCATCTCTTTGCTTTCACCGGTCTTTTTGTTTTTTAAAGTGTAGATGATTTTATATTCATTTGGTGCCGCACCCTCAGGCACTTTCATTGACTCTGGGATGTTAGCGCCAACTTCGTAAGGTAAAAAATCTAAAATGGGTAAAAAAGTGTAAGTATAAAGGCCAAAGGAAATAGGAATAGCTACAAAAGCTACACTCCAAATTTTACGTAAACCGTGATTGTTAGACGTGTTAATGAGCTTGTCTCTGTTCAAAAACAGATAAATAATCATTAGCAATAATATTAAATCCTTTGAGAACGATTGCCATGGCGTTAGCGGGATGGCATCGCCAAAGCAACCACAGCTTTTAACCACATCAAAAAAAGCAGAGTAGAAAGTTAAAAAAGTAAAAAATATGATGAGCAACAATAAGCCCCAGGTTACTTTCTTTGCGTAGTAGCCTGTCAATAAAAACAAACCCAATATTACTTCCAATGCACATAAAGTGATGGAGAAAAATACGGCGAAAGAGCTAAAGAACGTGAGGTGGAAGACCTCGAAGTATTCCTCTAATTTGTACGAAAAACCAAGTGGATCGTTCAGCTTTATTAAACCGCTAAATATAAAAAGTGCGCCAACAAATATTTTAACAATAGTAAGCGCAATATTTTTAGTACTTGTCATTATTTAAGAAATTCCTAATTTAATTAAGGCAAAAACAGCGTAGTTGAGCATATCTTGGTAGTTTGCTTTTACCCCTTCAGAAGCTAAAGTTTTACCATTATTATCTTCTATTTGCTTAACGCGTAAAATCTTCATTAAAATTAAATCAGTCAAAGAACTTACCCGCATATCTCGCCATACTTCCCCATAATCGTGGTTTTTAGCAAACATCAGTTCTTTGGTTTCATTCACTTTTGTATCAAAATTAATAGCAACTTCATCAGGATTCAACTCTTGTGGCGCATCAGCATTTAGCTCCAGTTGCATCATGGCAATCACGCAATAATTTACAATTCCAATATATTCACCAACAATATCGTCGCCGACTTTACTTACTTTTTTGTCCTCTAAAGTTCTAATTCTTTGTGCTTTGATGAAAATTTGATCAGTGATGGACGATGGTCTTAAAATACGCCAAGCAGTGCCGTAATCTCTTGTTTTTTTAATGAAGAGATCTCTACATATTTTTATAACTGCGTCAAACTCGGAGGAAGTATTATTTGCCAAAATGCTGTAAATGTTTGGTTAAATGATGGAATTATGCCTTATTTGTTTTATCAATGACGGATAAAGATACATTTTTTAACACAAAGCACACACTTAACATAGGCGGAAGGATAATTGATCTGACTGAACCAAAAGTGATGGGGATTTTAAACCTAACGCCGGATTCTTTTTACCAAGGAAGCCGACAGCAATCAGAAAAAGAACTGTTGGATACCGCCGAAAAAATGCTTGCTGATGGTGCAGATTTTTTGGATTTAGGCGCATATTCCACTCGCCCCGGGGCTGATGACATTTCCTTAGAGGAGGAAGAAGAGCGCTTGTTGCCAGCCATCCGAAATCTAAAAAAAGAATTCCCGAACGCTATTTTGTCTATCGATACTTTTAGAGCCAGTATTGCAGAGAAGGCGGTAAACGAAGGTGCGCATATCATCAACGATATTTCTGGCGGAACTTTGGACGATAAGATGTTTGAAACTGTCGGGAAATTAAATGTGCCTTATATTTTAATGCATATTAAAGGCAATCCAAAAACAATGGCGACGGTAAACCAGTATGAAAATATGACGCAAGAAATTGTTTTCCATCTGTCTGAAAGACTTAAACAGTTGAAAGCTTGCGGAGTAAAAGATATTGTAATAGACCCAGGTTTTGGATTCGCTAAAAACATTGATCAAAACTACCAATTGCTAAATCAGATGGATCGTTTGAAAATGCTCGGTTGCACTATACTTGCCGGCTTGTCTCGCAAATCAATGATATGGAAAACCTTGAAAAGTTCAGCTAATGACGCTTTAAACGGAACCACGGTTTTAAATACAATTGCCTTACAAAATGGTGCAAATATTTTAAGGGTGCATGATGTTAAACAAGCTAAAGAATGTATTGCTATCTTTAAAAAATTAAAAGACAACTCATAAATTATAGCGGGAATGGATTTTTTAGATTTCAGTTTTTTGAAAATAAGTGTTTTAGATGTGGTGGACATGATTTTGGTCGCCATCATCATATATTACATCTATAATTTAATCAGAGGAACCATTGCGGTCAATATTTTTCTCGGTTTTATCCTGATTTATATTCTTTACTATTTAACGGAAGCTTTAAAGATGAAACTGCTCTCGGGTATTTTGGGCAGTTTTGTGAGTGTTGGTTTTATCGCCTTGATTGTTGTTTTTCAGCAAGAAATTCGGCGATTCCTATTGACGATAGGTAAGAACATATCCTTAAGAAACCGTACTTGGTTAAAGTTTATTTTTAGAAAAGAGGAATTAGAGAAAAATAACATGGCGAAGATTAAACCGATTATTGACGCCTGTAAAACCATGAAAAAATCAAGGACAGGAGCATTAATTGTGTTTGCTAAGTACTTTGATCAGGATGCTTTTGCAAATAGCGGCGAAATGATTGACGGTAAAATATCCAAACGATTGTTAGAAAGTATTTTCCAAAAGCATAGTCCACTGCATGATGGTGCGGTTGTAATTTCAGAAAACATGATAAAATCTGCCAGTTGCATTTTGCCGTTGACAGAGAATGATCAGTTGCCTCCACAATTCGGTTTGCGCCACAGGGCAGGAATTGGCGTAACCGAATCCAGTGATGCTACCGCTTTAATTGTATCTGAGGAAACGGGAGAAATATCTTATGCTCAACAGGGTAGGGTAAAAATGAATATCAGTTTTACCGATTTGGAGCGGTTATTGAATAAAGATTTTAACTAATTTTTATTTCATTAATCAAAACATCATGTCACAAAAAGTAGCCATTATCACTGGCGCAAATGCCGGTTTAGGGTTTGAGGAAAGTAAGCATTTAGCAAAACTAGGCTACCGTTTGGTTATGGCTTGCCGAGATTTGGAAAAAGGCATGCAAGCTAAAAAAGAGCTTTTAAAAAAATATCCAGGCACCGTGATTGATGTTTTGGAACTTGATTTAAGCAAACAGAAATCGGTGTCGGCATTTGCTGATTTAATTAGGCAAGATTACCAAAGTTTGGATTTACTAATCAACAATGCTGGCATTATGATGACGCCCTATAAAAAGACAGAAGACGGTTTCGAGAACCAATTGGCCACAAATTATCTGGGGCATTTCTCTTTAACTGGTTATCTTTTGCCTTTATTAAAAAGCACAGAAAACTCTAGGGTAGTTAGTTTAAGTAGTTTGGCGCATAGGTGGTCAGGCGTTCGGTTTGACGATCCAAACTTTAAAAAAGGTTACGATAAAAAAGAAGCTTACGGGCAAAGTAAACTTGCTTGTTTGGTATTTGCCTACGAACTAGACCGGAAATTTAAGGCTGCTGGTTACCCAACAATTTCCACAGCTGCGCATCCTGGGATTTCAAACACCAATCTTTTTGGAAGTATGCCTATGTTTATGAAGCTGCTGAGCCCTATTGTGGGGCAACCTGCGGAAAACGGAGCTAAACCAATTTTACATGCAGCACTTTCACAGGATTTAAAAGGAGGCGAGTACGTTGGACCAGATGGTTTTAACGAATGGCGTGGCGATGCCAAAATCGTAAACTCTAATCCAGCATCTAAAAATAAAGAGACTGCAAAACGTCTTTGGGACTTGTCGGAAGAACTGACGGGAGTTAAATACCAGTTTTAGATTCTTAAGGTTTACACATTAAAAAAAGGGACTGAAAATTTGATTTTTAGTCCCCTTTTATATTTTCAAAAAAGTTTAATCTTTTTTCGGATAACCTTCAGCGTCCAAATCTC
>JBBSTQ010000081.1:0-10916 GCA_038235745.1 Sphingobacteriales bacterium | reverse complement strand
AGAAACAAACAGCGAATTAAAGAAGAAACTACCTTTATACTTTTCATCATCGAATTTGCTATCGCCCAACGTAGTAATGCTTACCAATTCGACGTTCTTTAATTCTTTGTAGCGGTTTTGTAACGCCGTGATAAGCACTGTCGGCGTGGCTGCGCTTCCGTGTAAAAAAACTCGGTCGCCAGATTTTACAATTTTGACAGCTTCTTCTGCGGAGATATAGTTATTATTTGTCATGGTATTTTATTAAAGAGTATTTTATTTTTTGCTGGATTTGCTGTCTTGAACTTCAGGTTTATTGTGTTTAATAAATATGCCAAAGCCACAACGGGCAACATGATATTTGTAACAAATAACAGCAAACCTAAATTAGGGATATAGATTTGAAAAACCGCTAAAAACTCCGATCCAAATAAAAGCAGTAGGTAAAAAACGGTAATTGCTACAAAAACATAATTAACCTTGCTTATGTTTTTCAGAAAGCCAGCTTTTGTAAATAAATCGATAATCAGTGGCGATAAACTGCCCAAGGTTAGCAGATGAACATAGCCAATGATCAAGTTTCTGCTGCCGAAAGTCCAGTTACCGATTGCTGTAAATGCAACCAAAATTTGAAAAAGAAATTGCAACGTAATTGCTGAAAAAGCAATCCGCATTAGAAAAGTAGACGACTTTATATCGGCCTTGAGCCTAAAAACAAGAATTAGCCAAGCCACAAAATGCAAAACTGCAGATAAAAAAGCAATCACATTTACCCATAGCGGTGGTTCAACCCAAAGAATAAACATGGCGTATAATGGCAATGTTGACCATACCAAACCCCGCGACCAAAAAATTGTCGACTTCCCAGTTTTCTCAGCAGGATTGAGATAGAATTTAAAACACAAACCTATCAGCGCCAACTGCATAAAACCGTTCAACTGAAAATGCAAATAAAAATAGATGGCAGATTGTTGTAACTCAAAACTCTTAAACCCAGATGCTTTAAAATAACCTAAACAAAACGGGCCAAGGCTTGATAGTACCAAAAAAATCAATGAGCCTTTTAATAAAATATCAACAAAGGAAGGTTTTGAAGTTGTGAAAAATTTAGACCTAACCAACTCCACTACAAACCAATAACCCACAAAAATAAATAGTGTAGATAAAACAATTGAAATTGCTTTATAGCCCGTGAAAAAGAAGCTGGCCAGCATACCAAAGCTGATTGCAATGGTTAAAGCAAAAAGCCATTTGATTCGCTTTGAAAGTTGTAGATTTTGTTTTTCAAATTGATAAAAAAACAATAGCGCAATGCTTAAAAAAATCCATCCAGAAAAAGCAAAGTGCGAATGTGAATGGAGCAGGAATTTGTAATTAACATTTGCCAAAGAAAACACTTGCATGTAACGCAATATTGCGCCAGCTAAACCCAGTATCACGAAGTTTACTAACGCCCAAACTGCGTATTTCGACAGGTTGGTGTTCTTTTTACTGAGCATCATCCGTTTCAAATAAAATCAAGCAAACGTTGGCTAAATAACAAACTGCTGTCGTTAAAAAACTGACTGCACCAATGTATCTCAGCACAGTATTGTTTAGCAATACGCCCAAAGTAAAGGTGATGATAAAGATTAGAAACGACAAAAACTGAAGTTTCAAAAGTCTAGCGTTATAATTTTCCTTGAATAAAAATTTGGTGGAAGTGCCTGCGAAAAATTGGTGTCGTTTTGTCCAAACGATGAAAGGTAATGTTTTAAAGGTTTGCCCCAAAATCAAAGAAGTAATCCACCCAAAAACAAGTAGACAGCCATAAAAAACAGTCAACCTAACAGAGAGCGCATCGGCGTTAAGCTGATTATAAATAATGAATGGCAACACCAAAATTGCAATTGCCAACAACATTAATGACAGTAAAGTATGCCAGACTGGTAAATCTAAAGTTTTTTTATTTCTGGTGGTAAAGCACTGATAAATGTAAGTAAACCAACAACCTAAGCCTGCTACTGCGAGTCCAACGATGAAATAGGTGATTAAGTTTAACCCAAAAATATACGTGTTTACACAAAACAGCAGAAGAGCGATATTAATTAAATAATAACTCCATTTTAGCAAGACTATTTTTCCCGTTGACGCCAATAAAAACATCGGTAAGAGCTTTGAACTTACGCCAATAATCAGCAATAAAAACCAGCCCGCCAAACCCGCATGTGCATGAAGTTTTAAAAACAGAAGGTGATCTTGCGGTAAAAAAGGGTAGCGGAAGTTAAACACCATTAACACTCCCAATAACGCTGTTACCAAAAGCCAAATACAAGAAGTGAGTATAAAATCTTGATAGATGTCTGGCTTTTTGATTTTTTTGGAAGTGATAAACATGTTAGCGGAAAATGAACCAATGCCGGTTAGTAAAAGCAAACTGCCACACTGCATGTGCAAACCAGGTTCAAAAACCCAAAAGCTGTAAACCAGTTCTAGCAAACCCAAGTAAAAAGTAAGCAAGCCAAACCAAGCAAGTTTATAACTGTGCAAATTGGCTTCTAAAATGACAGGCATTAACTGGTAGCAAGCGCCAAAGATAATTACAGTCCCCCAACCCAAAGCCGCTGTGTGGGTAACAGCCAAAATATGTGGCTGAAAATAATGACCTCCAAAATCAGCCACAGCAAAAAAAAGCATCAAGCCCAAAGCCAGAAAACTTATCGCAGCAATTAGATAATGGCTAACTACAATTTTATATAAACTAGGGTGCTGTTTAATAATGCTATCCACCGACTACTTATTTATCATACCTGAACCCTTACCTCCCAAAGTTTGACCGAATAACCTAACCACCAAACAAACTAACCACCGAACAAACTGACCACCGAACAAACTGACCACCTAACCAAAAACGATTTCTTTTTCAAGAACGACGGCTTTCGGAAACAAGATGTTATTTTCTAAATGAACATGGCTAAACAAATCATTTTCAAACTCTTGTAATTTTTTAAATAGTATCTGGTACGAGTTGCAAGCCTCTTGGGGCAATTTATAATCTTCTGTAAGGTCTCGTATTGCCTGCATGTCCTCCCCTGCTTTTTTATGCTCAGTTTCCATCATTTGGGTTGGGTTGTTTACTTTACCAAATGGTGCTCTTTCTATTGTTTTGCTCTCTTTTTTAGCGCTAACCAACTCCTTGATGTAAGGAAATAAAATTCGCTCTTCTTTCATCAAGTGCAAATTAAAATCCTTCGCTAATGCATCAAAAATTTGGGCGACTTGCGTTAACTCCGGGTGATTATCGCCATGAACTCTAGCCACCTTATTAGTAAGCTCTGTCATAAACGGAAGACTTTCCTTCACGTATTTGTGATGCGTATTTACGATGTAATCTGTCAAAAAATCCAGCTCCCAATTGTCAAAAATCAAAAAAAGTATTGTCTTTTTTGGTAAAACTGTGAAGCTCTTTTTCCACTTGGCTGGCATCTATTCCTTTTTTCGCACACACTTCTTTTATCGTTTTTTTGCCTCCACAGCAAAAATCGATTCCAAACTTTTTGAAAACCTGGGCTTTTCTAAAATCTTTGGTTACCATCTCGCCAATAGTTTCATCGTTAACGAGTCCGTTTTTAACTATTTTAACTCTCCAAACTTCAGGACCATTTTCCAAATAATCCCAAGTAAAAGTTTGACCACGTTCTGCCATCAGCTGGTAATACAAAGGTTTTGGATCATGATCGTTGTTAATAATGAATGCTTCTCCTCCTTCCAAATCATCAAATTTGTTAAAAATTGTAGGGTGTTTTAACCGAGATTCTATTTGAGTAACATCTAATATTTCCATAATTTCATTTTTAGCTTGAAAAGTCTGCTTGGTTCTCAAAAATCGTTTTAAGAAAACCCGACCCGTATAATTTATTCTACAAATTTATTCCTCAACACGTTCAAAAAATATGATTGCTATCACGTATCACATTGATATTTCACAGGCGACTATCTTGTTAGACCAATTCTAAACAAGCAAAAATTCGTCATTTAAATTTTAAACAATGGCCTTAAACACTTCACAGGTTCGTTTAAAATCAAAAAGTGATATTGATCACTTTTAACACCCGTCTTAGTCATTAAATTGTCACGCAAATGGGATTATTTTTGTCCCGATATAAAATTCTATTCCTTTTAAAGTATGATTCAAGTAGACAAATTTTATTATGATAACAAAATCGTTAGAGATTTTGCGATCGCAACATTGGTTTGGGGGATTATTGGGATGACGGTTGGGCTTTTAGCCGCAACGCAACTGTTTGCCCCTGAAGCAAACCTTGGTAACCAATACACCTCATTTGGCAGGATAAGACCATTGCACACCAACGCGGTTATTTTCGCTTTTGTGGGTAATGCAATTTTCATGAGCGTTTACTACTCTTTACAGCGCTTGCTTAAAGCCCGTATGTTTAGCGATGCACTTAGCAAGATTCACTTTTGGGGTTGGCAATTAATTATTGTTTCGGCAGTAATTACTTTACCCTTAGGTTTTACCAGTTCACACGAGTATGCAGAATTAGAGTGGCCTATCGATATTGCCATTACCATAATTTGGGTAATATTTGGGGTAAACATGTTTGGTACCATTATTAAAAGAAGAGAGCGACATTTATATGTTGCCATTTGGTTTTACATTGCCACCTTTATTACAGTTGCCGTTTTACACGTTGTAAACTCTGCGCAATTACCGGTTTCTCTGTTTAAAAGTTACTATGTATATGCCGGAGTTCAGGATGCTTTGGTACAGTGGTGGTATGGTCATAATGCAGTTGCATTCTTCTTGACCACTCCTTATTTAGGGATGATGTATTACTTTTTACCAAAGATGGCTAACCGCCCAATCTATTCTTACAGGTTAAGTATTCTACATTTTTGGGCATTGATATTTATTTACATCTGGGCAGGTCCGCACCATTTGCTTTACACTTCTTTACCAGACTGGGCACAATCTTTAGGTGTTGCATTCTCTATTATGCTTATTGCGCCAAGTTGGGGCGGTATGATCAACGGTTTGCTAACGTTACGTGGCGCTTGGGATAAAGTACGTGATGATGTTACGCTTAAGTTTATGGTGGTTGCATTAACCGCTTACGGTATGGCGACCTTTGAAGGTCCTCTTTTATCACTTAAAGGTGTAAATGCTATCGCTCACTTTACCGATTGGATTGTGGCTCACGTTCACGTTGGTGCTTTAGGTTGGAACGGTTTCTTGACTTTCGGTATCATGTATTGGTTAATTCCGAGGATTTATAAAACCAAATTATACTCTGTTAAACTAGCATCCTTCCACTTTTGGATAGGTACTTTGGGAATTCTTTTTTACGCCATCCCGCTTTATTGGGCAGGTTTTGCACAAGGCTTAATGTGGAAAGAGTTTACGCCAGATGGTCTGTTAAAGTATGCTAACTTTTTAGAAACCGTTACCAGAATTCTTCCGATGTATATTATGCGCTCAATTGGTGGTGCAATGTATTTAAGTGGAGTAATAGTGATGGCTTATAACTTATTTAAGACGGCACAAGGTGGCAAATTAATGGCTCAAGAATATGCTGAGGCTTTACCTTTACCTGCATTGCCTGCGGATGCAAAAAAAGAGTTTTGGCACCGTAAAATTGAGCGTAAACCCATGCTTATGTTGGTGTTAAGCTTAATTGTGATTGCAATTGGTGGCGCTATTGAAATGTTGCCAACATTCTTTATCAAATCTAACGTACCAACTATCGCCAGTGTAAAACCATATACACCGCTTGAGTTGCAAGGACGAGATTTGTACATCAAAGAAGGTTGTGTAAACTGTCACTCACAAACGGTTCGCCCTTTCCGTTCAGAAACTGAACGTTATGGCGAATACAGTAAAGCTGGCGAGTTTGTTTACGACCATCCGTTTCTTTGGGGATCTAAACGCACCGGACCAGATTTACACCGAATTGGCGCAAAGTACAGTAATGCTTGGCATTACAACCACATGATGGATCCACGTACAATGTCGCCAGGAAGTATAATGCCTGCTTATGATTGGATGTTAGATCAAAAACTGGATACCACCACCACGGCAACTAAAATTAGAGCAATGCAAACTTTGGGCGTTCCGTATCCTAAAGGTTACGATGCCATTGCCAACCAAGATTTGGATAAACAAGCCGCAGAAATTGTTGCAAATCTCGCTTTAGATAAAATTAAAGTGGGTAAAGACAAAGAGATAATAGCCATTATCGCTTATCTGCAACGTATGGGTACTGATATTAAAAACAAATAATAAATTATAAAAAGATGTTTAAGCAATTTATAAATACACTACAAGGAGATGAGGTTTTCATGCTCATCTCCTTAATGATATTCTTTCTGTTCTTTATAGGCGCTACCGTTGCACTTATAAAAATGAAGAAAAAGCATATTGATTATATGAGCAACATCCCATTTGAAGAAAAACCAGAAACAAATAATTAACTATTCACATTATGCGTTTAAAAAATAAAACATTACCGCTTGTGGCTTTGCTTATTGCAGGCACAACAAGCACATTTGCAATAAGCAATGTTGAGATGATGAATAACGTTGCTTTCGGAGCCATCATATTCAC
Organism: Sphingobacteriales bacterium; assembly: GCA_038235745.1. Taxonomy (GTDB): domain Bacteria; phylum Bacteroidota; class Bacteroidia; order Sphingobacteriales; family Sphingobacteriaceae; genus Pseudopedobacter. The sequence goes on along the minus strand of JBBSTQ010000081.1, from coordinate 4,333 downwards.
GCTTATACTTATTGTAATTGCCTGCTTTGCTTTGTTAAAAACATTTAAAGTGCTTGCCGCAATGTTATTGCCTGCAGAAGAAGAAGTAGTAGTCACAAAAACAACGGCAACAACAGACTTGCACCATACGGAGGTTATTACCGCTAAACCTCACAAGTTGACTTTATGGGAGAAACTTTTGTCTTTAAGACCGATGGCCGAAGAGAAAGAGCTGTTAATCATGCATAATTATGATGAGATTCAAGAGTTGGACAACCCGATACCAGCATGGTTTAATTGGTTGTTTTACAGCACCGTTGTGTTTGCGTTTTTGTATCTTTTAAACTACCACGTATTTAATTTGGGTAAATTACAAGACGAAGAATACGTTATTGAAATGAAACAAGCATCGGTTGCGAAAGAAGCTTATTTGGCCAAGATGGGCGATTTAATTGATGAGAACAGTGTTAAAATTGACAAATCAGCAGAGGTTTTAGCTTCAGGTAGTGCGCTTTACGTTCAAAATTGCGTGGCTTGTCACGGTACAAATGGAGAGGGCGTTGTAGGCCCTAACCTTACGGATGATTTTTGGTTGCATGGCGGTTCTATCGCTAATGTGTTTAAAACCATTAAGTACGGCGTTCCAGAAAAAGGGATGATTGCTTGGGAAAAACAATTGAGCGCTAAACAAATGTCGGATGTATCCAACTTCATAGAATCTTTAAAAGGAACAAATCCGGCAAATCCGAAAGCACCACAGGGCGAGAAAGAGTAGGCACTTGCTAAGTGGAGATAATTTTGAATGATTGAAGGAGAGAATGATTGAGTGCTTGCTAAGTTGAGATAATTTTGAATGAGTGAAGGAGAGAAGGATTGAGTGCTTGCAAGGCTGCATTAATGTTGAATGATTGAAGGAGAGAATGATTGAGTGCTTGTGAGGTTGGTGTAATTTTGAATGAGTGAAGGAGAGAAGGATTGAGTGCTTGCGAGGTTGGTGTAATTTTGAATGATTGAAGGGGAGAAGGATTGAGTGCACTCAATTTTTAAGCGACGCCGTCATGTTGAACGATAGTGAAACATCTCACAAATAGGTAGCCAGAGCGATGTGTAGACTTTGCTCGTGAGATGTTTTGTTAGCACTCAACATGACGAACGGAGAATAAAATCGCTCAACTTGATCCCACTTTACACGGTCTCAATACTAATATCTCATGTCTATATGCTAACTAAAAGCGTCTCACTATTCACATCTCACTACTCTATACTCTATAAAAATGGTAGAAGAAGAAATTAAATATCATCATCAAACCGTAGATCAACAAGGTAAACGCAGGTGGTTGTATCCGTTAATCCGGATTGACCAGTGGTATAAATACCGCAGTGTGGTCGCCTACTTGTTACTGGCGTTTTTGTTTATCGCTCCTTCTGTTAAAGTTAACGGGCACCAGTTTTTGTTGTTCAACATCATAGAGCGTAAGTTTATTCTTTTTGGGCAAGTTTTTTGGCCTCAAGATTTCTTTATCATCGTTTTAATGACCTTAACTGGTCTGGTGGGAATTGTTTTGTTTACCAGTGCTTTCGGAAGAATATTTTGTGGATGGATTTGTCCGCAAACGATTTTTTTAGAAATGGTTTTTAGGCGGATTGAGGTTTGGATTGAAGGAGAACCTGCTGCAAGGAAAAAACTGGATAATTCGCCTTGGACACAAGATAAAATCATCAAAAAAACTTCCAAGCACATCATTTATGTTGCGATTTCTTTCTTTATCGCCAATACATTTTTGGCTTACGTTATTGGTACGGATGAACTTTGGAAAATTGCGACAGAGCCAATTACCTTGCACCTTGTCGGCTTTGTAAGCATTTGTATATTTACAGCGGCCTTTTATTATGTGTTTGCACATTTTAGAGAGTTGGTTTGTATTGTCGCCTGCCCTTACGGTAGATTGCAGGGCGTTTTGCTCGATAAAAACTCATTGGTTGTTGCTTACCATTATCTACGAGGCGAACCTCGCGGACGTATCAAAAAAAATGATCCAGATCCTAAGCCATTAGGAGACTGTGTTGACTGTAATTTATGCGTAGCCGTATGCCCTACTGGGATTGACATTAGAGAAGGAACTCAGCTAGAATGCGTGAACTGTACTGCTTGTATCGATGCTTGTAACCAGGTAATGGACAAAGTCGATCGCCCCAGAAATTTGATTGGTTACTATTCTGAGGAGATGATCAAGAACGATGAAAGAGCTCCCCGGTTAACGTTAAGAATGAAAGCCTACGGAATCATCATCTTGATTATGATTGCAGTATGCACTTACTTCATCCTTTCAAAAAGAGATATGGATGTGAATATCTTAAGAGCAGCAGGTTCGATGTATCAAGAACAACCGAATGATTTTATAAGCAATTTATACACCGCAGAATTGGTAAATAAATCAGCAAAAGCTATTAAAATAGACTTTGTGCCACAAAATAAAGCTTACAAAATAAAATGGGTACAACCGATAGAAAAGTTAGATGCTGAAGCTACCGCAAAAGTGACTTTCTTTTTATTAGTGCCACAGAAAAATATCAAAGAACGGAAAACTGCCGTTACATTAGACGTAATGCAGAACGGCAAAGTGATTGAAAAAATAGAAACCAACTTTTTAGGACCTGTAAATTAATTGAAATGAATTGGGGTAAAGGATTAGTTATTGGCTTGGGCGCTTTTATGATTTTCATTACCGTATTGGTAGTGCAAATGTTTAGAACCGCCGAAGATAGTATTGAAAAAGATTATTATGAAAAGAGCTTAAATTACGATGTTGACTATGACCAAATGCAACAGGTGATTACGGATAAGGCTCAGCCAGAGGTTAAGCAGAATGATGAGTTTCTAAACATCAACTTTGCAGCGATTGATAGCGGAACGGTAATTTTCAAACGCCCATCCGACAGCAAAAAAGATCAAATATTTGCTATTGACCAAAAGCAGATACAGCTCCCTAAAACCGGTTTTGAAAAAGGCGAGTGGCGAATAATTATCCGTTGGACGGCAGACAACAAAAAGTACCTGTACCAAACTAACTTATTTATGCGATGAACCACCTACAACTAGCGTTCATCATAGGCTTGTTTGGTAGTTTGCATTGCGTAGGAATGTGTGGTCCATTGGCTTTTGCGTTACCTCAGCAAGCAGAAAGTAAGTGGATTACTTTGATTAAAAAACTATCCTACAACATTGGCAGAGCAATTTCTTACGCTTTTTTAGGGTTGTTAATTGGTTTACTAGGCAAGCAACTTTGGTTGGCTGGTTTGCAACAAGGCATCAGCATCTTAAGTGGCATTTTAATAATAGCAGCAGTATTACCACAAATTTTAAAATCTCGAAAACGTCAGAGTTACGTTCCCAACCGTTTTACGCAGTCTGTCAATAAATTAATTGGTAAAGCAATACGCAAGAAAGCGGGACACTTATATGTAGGTCTGCTCAACGGCTTTTTACCTTGTGGTTTTGTTTATTTGGGTTTAGCAACGGCAGTTAGCACCAGCAGTGCATACCAATCTGCTTTGTTTATGTTCGTATTTGGTTTAGGAACTACGCCACTTATGCTTTTCGCGATGCTGGGTGTTAACTTTAGCAAGCCGAGTTTCCGCCAAAAAATAAACCGATTTTTACCTTATGTAACTTTATGTTTGGGTTTGTGGTTTGTGATGCGAGGATTAAATTTAGACATCCCTTATTTAAGCCCTAAAATTGTGGGTAATGAGGCTGTGATTTGCCATTAAGCTTGATGAAGTGATTATTTTTTTCCGATGTAGAATCCTAAGTGAAGCGCACCCATAAAATTAATGCCACTATAGTGTCCTGTCTCCGGGTAGTATGTTAGATTTCCACTCGTATCAGACGCTATTGTGTTGCGAGTTTTATTCTTTTCGTTATATCCAAGTCCCATGTTTACATCAAAAAAGAAGCTGCTCTTGTAAACACGTTTTAAACCCCAGACTGGCCCTAAGTTTAACGAACTTTCAGCAGTGGCGTCCTTGTCATTTATAGGATTGAAAGTATAAGATGCTAACACTCCAAAATAATTTGCCGAATTATGTTTAATTTTCTTTCCTTTTTTTAAACGATTTTCGAAGTTGTAATAGTTTCTGTAGTCTAATTCAATTAAAGGTTTACATATGTTTTTATCGTGACAAAACGTTGATTTCCAGTTCTAACATCGTCTTTGGTTCGAGTTCCTATTATGCCAGCTGATACGCAGAGGGTCGAAGTCTTCCCTATCTTTTTCTCAAAACTTATGCCCGGTAAAATTAGATTGAGGCTCACAAAATTCTCTTGAAGATAAGAGCTGTCTGGGTTGTAAGT
>JBBSTQ010000080.1:0-10951 GCA_038235745.1 Sphingobacteriales bacterium | reverse complement strand
TTTTGCAGAAAAAACATCCTTGTTTAATAACAACTGATAAATAGAGGGTTGGTTTTGGAAAATTAATGTTATTTTTAAGAATGAGAAAATTGTTAATAATTTCATTCTTAATATTCTCAAGTAGCTTCAGTTATTCTCAGTTAACAGCAGTCAGTATTGTAAACAAATATGAAAAACCGATTTTACGTACTGATAGTATCATTTTAAAAACAGATGGTTCGACTCTAAGAGAAGGCGCCCTGCCAGCAGGTAATTTTAGAATATGTACGCCGTCAAGAGCATGTCTGGTTCAAAAGCCGCTCTTGTACATTTTTAAATATAGAAAATGGGAGAAAAGATTAACCGATACCGCGTTGTTGAACTTTTTCAATCCGAATGATGTGGAGAAAATTGAAATACCTAAAATTGTTGGCTTGGTAGAAGAATATGGCCATGTTGCCAAATACGGAGTTATCATAATCACTTTAAAAAGCAATAAAGCTTTGGAGTATGAGAAGAAATTCGAAGAATTTAAAGCGGCGATTAAATAGCGTTGTTCCAAACAATTTGCTCCAGAAAACGAGAAAAGCATCATTTTGAAATTTAAAATGATGCTTTTCTATTCTGTAAATATGTATTCTACAGAACTGGTTAATTTCTAAATCTTTGATTAAGCATTACTATTTTTATTGCTTCTGGTAACAATAACCAAAACTAAAATAAAAATGGCTACTCCTATTGCCCACACCCAAGGTTGCCCGTACCAAACGGAACCACCACCATCAGTATTGATACTTACATCTACTTTTTCTGGTACGTCTTGTGCAAATGCGTAAACTGATGATAAAGTAGTTAAGAGTACCATCATAAATACTTTAATGGATTTTGTAATTGAAGTTATAGTTCTCATAATTTAATTAATTAATTAATTGATTAATGGTTTGATAATCGTTTTATGGGCATTAGCAATTACTAAGCCAAACAATATTAACCCCCGAGATAAATATTTAAAAGAATCAAAAATCAACAACTAACCACTGTGAAACACATCATCGCCTTGTTCAAACCCTTTATCAGAACAGGTTTGGATTTTGAACCGCAGTTGTTATCTACAAGAACAGGACTACCCTTCAACATTTCCAGATAGCACACATATATGGTAGCAAGCGATGCTGAATATAACAAACTACACTAGAAATTCTCCCTCCAGCAAGTGCTATAAAGCTACTAATCTGTCGACCTTTCTCTTCGAGCTAATTCCAGTTTAATTAACTTCAACTCTCTACCCATCTGTCCCGCAATTGCCGAATTCTCTTCTGCCCGTCGTAATAAATATGGCATTACCGATTTTACTGGGCCAAACGGAACATATTTCGCCACATTGAAATGATGGTGTGCCAGATTAAAAGAAATATTATCACTCATACCTAATAATTGTGCAAAATAAATATGAGGGTGGTTTGATGCGATTTGTCGTTGCTCCATTTTTTCTATTAAAATCTCGCAACTAAGAAGATTGTGGGTTCCAATCATTAAAATTACATCTTCAATATTTTCCAAACAGAAAGAAACCGAAGCATTAAAGTCGCAGTCCGTATCTTCTTTTGTATGATGAATTGGCGATGGGTAAGAATTTTCAAGTGCCCTTTTCCGCTCTTTTTCTAAATAAGCGCCCCTAACTAGTTTTACACCCAACACAAAGCCGTGAGTTTTTGCAATAGTCAAATCGGTAATTAAGGCAGCCAATTTATCGGTACGGTAAAGCTGGTAGGTATTAAAAACAATCGCTTTTTTTACATTGTACTTCTCCATCATCTTTAACGCAACCTCATCAATCGCACTTTGTATCCAACTCTCCTCTGCGTCAATCATGATATATTGAGAGAATTCAGACGCGGTTCTACAAATCATATCCACTCGCTCCAAAGCTTTCTGCCACTCTAGCTGTTCATAACCTTTTAGTTCTTGCTTGTTGCTGATTTTCTCTAACAAAGAAAAACGAGCTATTGCCGTCATCTTAAAAACACAGAACGGAATGGCATCTGGAAACTCCATCGTTTTATCGATACATTTTAGAATTTGTTGTGCGGAATGGTCAAAAACCACCTCATTTTCTTCTCCCTCAACAGAATAATCCAAAACTGATCCCACATTATTGGCAAATAATCGCAAGACAGTTGGTGTAGCTTCTTCCAAAGTTTCTCCACCACAAAACTGCTTAAATAAGGTGGCCTTGATCAATCCTGAAATAGGCAACCTAAAAAACAACGCGGTTTTAGTTAAGAATGGCCCAACACCAGACATTACTTGATTACTGATAACTTTAAAAAGCCAGTAACTTTTTTTAAGCTCTTTATTGCTGAGGTGTTTGAAAGCCAGTTTGGTGTTATCGAAAGACAAGTTTAAAGGTACGTTGGGTTCTTGCATAAATGGATTGACTTTAAATCAAATTTAAAAAATGATTTTCGATAAAAAGCATCCAAAACAAGCGTTTTTTGTAAGTTTGTTGCTATGATTAAATTTACGTTACAAGGCGAATTTATTCCCTTAATTCAGTTGCTTAAAGCTGTTGATTTGGTCGGTTCTGGTGGCGAAGCACAAATGGTGGTACAAGACGGGCTGGTAAAGTATAATGGCGAAGTAGATTACAGAAAACGATTGAAAGTTAAAAAAGGCGATAAAGTTGAATTTAACGGCAAAACCATAAACGTGATATGAAGCCGATAGAGAACAGCAATTACCAAATCCACTTTGACAACAGTTTAGCAGTTTTAGACGAAATACTTGCAAAAAAAAATTACTCCAAAATTTTCATCTTGACGGATGAAGTTACTGGAGAGCTTTGTTTGCCTGTTTTTAGAGAGAAGCTGCCTCACTTAAACGAGTTCGATTTAATTGAGGTGCCTAATGGCGAAGCAAATAAAACCATTGACTTTTGTATCGGTATTTGGCGCACACTTTTAGACTTTGAAGCTGATAGAAGCGCTATCTTGATTAATTTAGGTGGAGGCGTTGTTACCGATATGGGAAGTTTTGCCGCCTCGACTTTTAAAAGAGGAATTGATTTTTTACAAATCCCTACTACTTTACTTTCACAGGTTGATGCCTCGGTTGGTGGCAAAACAGGTATAGATATGGACGATGTGAAAAACATCATCGGTACTTTTGCGCAACCACAAGCGGTAATTATATCAACTGATTTTTTTAAGACGTTGTCAGATCGTGAGATGACTTCTGGCTTTGCCGAGGTTATCAAACACGGGATTATTGCTGATGCTAATTTCTTTGCCGAAGTTACCCAGTTAGAAAATGCCAGAGCAATAACGGCAGAACAAATTTACCACTCGGTAGAAATCAAAAATCGGGTAGTTACAGAAGATCCGTTCGAGAAAAGCATCAGAAAAACCTTGAATTATGGGCATACCATTGGTCACGCCATTGAATCTTGGTCTTTATCTAACGAAAAAAATGCTTTGCTACATGGCGAGGCGATTGCCATTGGGATGATTTGCGAAGCTTATTTAGCAACGCAGTTAGTCGGTTTACCCGAAGAAGAACTCGCAACCATTACCGAAACATTTATTAAATATTACGGTAAATACAGCATCAGAGAAGGTATTGAAAACCATCTTTTAGATGTGATGAAGCAGGATAAGAAAAACCAATCTGGTAAAATCAGTTTCTCTTTACCCGATAAAATTGGTAATTGTAAATTTGATATTTTTGTGGAAGAAAAGTTGATTAGGGAGAGTTTGGCTTATTATCAGTCGCTTTAGACTCTCTACCTTTATCGCTTATTTGAAAAAGAAATAATTTTTTATTAAAGGTTGAAAATATTCTTTACATTTGCCACACAAAGAAAAAATGAATAACAACACTACATATTACTTCGGTTACTTTTATTTTAGAAATAAGAGCCGGGTGTCTATGTCTTAAAATATATTAAGAAATTCAAACCCGGCTGAACAAGCCGGGTTTTTTTTTATCAAAAAATGAGTACAAGAAAGAGAGTTGCCATACAAGGAATCAAAGCTTCGTTTCACGAGGAAGCTGCTTTTAAGTTTTTCGGGGAAGATATTGATACCATGGAGTGCAATTCTTTTAAGCAAACTTTTCAAAAGTTGGCAGGTGGCGAATGCGATTATGTGGTAATGGCCATCGAAAATAGCATTGCCGGCAGTTTGTTACCAAACTACTCGTTGCTTAGAGAATATAACTTCCCGGTAATTGGAGAGGTTTACTTGCCCATCAAGTTACATTTAATGGCTTTACCAGGCGTAAAGTTTGAGGAAATTAAAACAGTGACCTCCCACCCTATCGCCATTCGCCAATGTGGAGATTTTTTGGACGAATTCCCCTACCTAAAAGTGGTGGAAAGCAATGATACAGCTGCTTGTGCAAAAAAAATTAGAGATGAGCAGTTATTTGATACCGCCGCCGTAGCAAATAGTTTAGCAGCTAAACTTTATGGCTTAAACGTATTAGAGCGGAGCATAGAATCAAATAAAAAAAATTATACCCGCTTCCTGATTTTAACCGACAAGCAGATAGAAGTTGAAAATCCTAACAAAGCATCGTTATGCTTTCAGGTGGCTAACGATGCTGGCGCACTGGTAAAAGTATTAAATATTTTAGCTGAGCTAGATATTAATATGAGTAAAGTACAATCGATGCCCGTTTTAGGCAAACGTAATGAATACAATTTTTACGTGGATATTGAATGGAACAAAACCAAAAATTACGACGATGCCATCCGAAGGATTGTAAAACACACCATCAACTTCAGTATTATGGGAGAGTATTTGAGGAATGATGCGGTTTAGTAAAGAAGGAGTTCATTAGTCAAATAGTCGATAGTCAATAGTCAAATAGTCAATAGTCAATAGTCAAATAGTCAATAGTCAATAGTCAATAGTCAATAGTCAATAGTCAATAGTCAATAGTCAATAGTCAAAAAATAAATAATCAGATTCAAAATTCAAACATTAAATATATAGCATCTCAAAAGGCATTCAATCCTTCAAAATTCTATCATTCAAAATTAAATTAGTATGAAACTTAACCTAAACATAGAGCCATTAAGCAACTGGGCACCGGTAAGCGATGGTAAACCACTTATTATTTCTGGACCATGTAGTGCAGAAACTGAAGAGCAATTATTAGCAACCGCTCGTTTATTGAAAGCCACTGGCAAAGTAAACGTATTGAGAGCGGGAATCTGGAAACCACGTACTCGTCCGGGAGAATTTGAAGGCATTGGTGCAATTGGTTTAGAGTGGTTGAACAAAGCTAAGGCAGAAACAGGATTTCCGATCGCTGTTGAAGTTGCAAATGCAAAACACGTTGAAGAAGCTTTAAAAGCAAAAGTTGATATCCTTTGGATTGGTGCTCGTTCAACTGTAAACCCTTTTACTGTACAAGAAATTGCCGACGCATTAAAAGGTGTTGACATCCCAGTAATGGTTAAGAACCCAATTAACCCAGATTTATCTTTGTGGATTGGTGCTTTAGAGCGTATTAACGGCGCAGGTATCACTAAATTAGCAGCTATTCACAGAGGATTTTCTTCTTTTGAAAAATCAGCTTTCCGTAACGAACCAATGTGGGATTTAGCAATCAGTTTAAAAACTTTGATTCCTGATTTGCCAATTATCAACGATCCATCACATATTTGTGGAACTCGTGAATTATTATCTTTCATTTCTCAAAAAGCTTTGGATCTTGATATGCAAGGTTTAATGATTGAAGCTCATATTGATCCTTCGGTTGCTTGGACAGATGCTAAACAACAGGTTACTCCGGCTGCTTTATCAGAAATGATTGACGGTTTTATTTTGCGTACCGCAGATTCAAAAAATCCAGATTTCCAAGATAAGTTAGCTGGGTTAAGAGAAAAAATTGATCAATTAGATGATTCAATTTTCCAGAAACTAGGCGAAAGAATGAAAATTGTTTCGCAGATTGGCGAGTATAAAAGAGATAACGACGTTACTATTTTACAGGTTAGCCGTTGGGATGAAATTCTTCAAAAAAGAACTGCTTTCGGTAAAGCTTTAAACTTGGAGCAAGATTTTACGGAGAAAGTTTTGGAATTGATCCACAGCGAATCAATCCGCAAGCAAACCTCAATTATGAACACCGCTAAAGCTGATTTAGGATAATGAGTTCATCATTTATCATAAGAAAATCAAAGCTAAAAGTCGAAGAAACCATTGAATTAACAGGTTCAAAAAGCGAAAGCAACAGGGCTTTAATTCTAGCTGCATTGAGCGATGGAAAGGTAAACATCAAAAACCTTTCCTCGGCTGCAGATACGGTAACGTTGGATAACATCATCAATCAGCAAATAAAGAACAATAATTCGGTTGTAAATGTTGGCCCAGCTGGTACGGCAATGCGTTTTTTAACTGCCTACCTTTCTTTGCGTGGCAAAAAAGTTGAAATAACCGGCACCGAAAGGATGAAGCAACGTCCGATTGGTATTTTGGTTGATGCTTTAAGAACTTTAGGTGCTTCTATTTCTTACAAAGAGGTTGATGGTTTTCCACCGGTTTTGGTTAGTGGAGAGTTCCGACAAAAATCGAAACACATTGCGATTAGAGGAGACATTAGTTCTCAGTTTTTAACAGCTTTGTTGCTGATTGGAAGTTCTTTGCCAGAAGGTTTGGATTTAGAAATTGTTGACGAACTGACTTCTCGCCCCTATGTGGAGATGTCGTTGTCTATGTTGCAACAATGCGGAATTAAGTATTCTTGGAACGATGCGATCATCAGCATTGCACCACAAAAATTTGAAGAAACGACTTTAACAATTGAACCAGATTGGAGCGCAGCTTCTTATTGGTACAGTGTAGCAGCGCTTTCTAATGAATCAATCATTCATCTGCCAAACTTAAAGAAAGATAGTTTGCAAGGCGATAGCGCAATTGCAGCAATCATGAGTTTGTTTGGTGTTAATACTTTCTACGAAGAAGACGGAATCACCATTGAAAAAGTTGATTCGGAGATTAAACCTCAACTTTTAGATTTCAAAAAATGCCCAGATCTAGCACAAACAGTTATTGTTGTGGCTGCAGTTTTAGGCAAGGAATTTAGCTTCACAGGTTTAGAAACTTTAAAAATCAAAGAAACCGACCGTATTTTTGCATTGCAAACAGAATTGGCGAAAATCGGCGTTAAGTTGAACGAAACACAAGTAAATGTGTACCAGTTAAACTGCGAGGGCTTACATATTCCAAAAACAATAACTGTTGCAACTTACGAAGATCACCGTATGGCGATGGCTTTTGCACCACTTGCGACAATTATTGATGAGGTTATTGTAGAAGAAGCGATGGTTGTAGAAAAATCATACCCGCATTTTTGGGAAGATTTTGAGAAGATAGGGTTTGTTGTTGAGTAGCAAGATTTGAGTATCAAGTATCAAGATGTGAACAGTATCAAGATGCAAGTAGCAAGATGACTTGCTACAACGGAATAACTTAATAATTAGCAACGAAACTAAATATAATAAGTTTATCAGATGTAACATAGGTGATCACGTTAGTTTCCACAATAAAGGAGTCTTGATACTTGATACTTTCTACCTGATACTCTTAACTTGACACCACTACTAAAACTCTATACTAATAAAAAAAACATGGCAGGAAATTCCTTCGGGCAAATATTTAAAATTACCACATTTGGCGAATCACATGGCGCTGCTATTGGTGTAATTATCGACGGTTGTCCGTCGAATATTGAGGTGGATTTAGATTTTATTCAAAACGAATTGGATAAACGCAAGCCTGGTCAATCAAAAATCACTACACAAAGAAAAGAGTCCGATACTTGTCAGATTTTATCAGGCGTTTTTGAGGGTAAAACCACGGGAACTCCAATTGCGATTATTATCCCAAATGAAGATCAAAAATCTAAGGATTACGATCATAATAAAGATACTTTTCGTCCATCACATGCTGATTTCACTTACCAAAGCAAATACGGAATTAGAGACCATCGTGGTGGCGGACGTTCGTCTGCCCGCGAAACTGCAGCCCGTGTTGCAGCCGGTGCATTGGCTAAATTGTTTTTGAAACAACTTGGTATTGATGTTGTAGCTCACGTAAGTAGTGTCGGTTTTATCGATGCTCCTTTGGTAGACGTGAACAATGCAGATGAATTTGTAAAACTTCGTGAAAGCAACATTGTTCGTTGTGCCGATGCTGAGACAGCTGAAGAGATGATTCATGTAATTGACAGCATCAGAAAAGAAGGCGATACCATTGGTGGCAAGGTAACTTGTTTTATTAAAAACTGCCCTGTTGGTTTAGGCGAACCTGTTTTTGATAAGCTTCATGCTGATTTAGGCAAAGCGATGCTGAGCATAAACGCAGTCCACGGTTTTGATTATGGTTCTGGTTTTGATGGTTCTACCATGCGAGGTTCACAACATAATGATGTTTTCTTGAAAGATGATAACGGAAAAGTAATCACAAAAACCAACTTTTCTGGCGGTGTACAAGGAGGTATTTCCAACGGGATGGATATTGATTTTAGAGTCGCCTTTAAACCGGTTGCTACTATTATGACCAACCAAGAAACGGTAAACTCAGCAGGCGAAGCAGCAGAAATTAAAGGTAAAGGCCGCCATGACCCTTGCGTTGTACCACGAGCAGTTGCAATTGTTGAAGCGATGGCGGCACTGGTAATTGCAGATCATTATTTGAGGAATAAGATGTATCAGAAGTAAAGTCGGGATCAGGATTTTCAGGATTCAAGGATAATTAGGATGCGATGAGTATATTGTAATACTCAGGATCTGGGGTAAATAAAGTGTAGAATCTATAAATTATGATGCTGACGATTGATGAATTGACCTATAAAATTAATGGATGTGCGATGAAAGTTCACAACACGCTAGGTAACGGTTTTCAGGAAGTGATTTATCAACGATGTTTAGCGTTGGAGTTGCAACGAGCAGAAATTTCTTTTGAAAGAGAAAAAGAGCACACGATATTTTATGATGGAATTGATGTAGGAACTAGAAGAGCTGATTTTGTAGTCGAAGGGAAAGTTATCGTCGAATTGAAAGCCGTAATTAATTTGGAAGATGTTCATTTGGCACAAGCAAAGAACTATGTGGTAGCCTATGATTTCGCAATAGGGTTACTTATCAATTTTGGATCAAATAGTTTGCAGTTCAAAAAAGTCTTCAATTCAAAATACAGTTTGAAAAACGTTTGATCAGAATTTGCGAGATTAAAGGATAAAAAAGATTAAAAGCGCTTGTAAAATGTCAGATTTAAATCCTGCAAATCTCAAAATCTAGTAATTCCTAATTCCGACAATAATCCTGCTAATTCTAAAATCTAGTAAATCCTGATTCTGACAATAATCCTTCTAATCCTAAAATCTAGTAATTCCTGATTCCGACAATGTTAGTACAATACGCCTCCGATCTTCACTTAGAATTCCCAGCCAACAACGAATTTTTAAAACGACATCCATTAAAACCTGTTGGCGAGATATTGGTATTGGCAGGCGATATTGTACCATTTGCGATTTTAGAAAAGCATCAAGATTTTTTCAGCTTACTTTCCGATCAATTTGAAGCAGTTTATTGGCTTCCGGGCAACCACGAATATTACCATTTTGATATCGCCGGCAAAAGCGGTGTATTAAATGAAAAAATCCGTAGTAACGTATTTTTAGTCAATAATACTTCTGTAGTTCACGAAAACACTCAATTATTATTTTCAACCTTGTGGAGTACGATAAGTCCTGCTCATCGGTGGCAAATAGAGCGTAGCCTGAACGATTTTCGCATCATCAAAAATAAAGGTTTACTATTTTCAGCAGAAAAATACAATCAACTTCATGAGGAAAGTTTGGGCTTTCTTCAACACAAAATTAGCACTTCTACAACCGAAAAAACAGCTGTCTTCACACATCACTGTCCGACTTTTTTAAATTATCCAGCGAAATACAAAGGGGACGTGTTAAATGAGGCTTTCGCAGTAGAACTTTATGATTGGATTGAATCGTCGGGAATTGACTATTGGGCTTACGGACATCTCCACAATAATACATCAGACTTCACTATTGGTAAAACGAAGTTAATTACCAATCAGTTAGGCTATGTGCAACAGAATGAAAATCTTCTTTTTAACACAGCGAAGTGCGTTGAGTTATGATAATTTTCTTGGTAAATATAATCAGCAAAATCGAAGTGTTCATTTACTAACCTCAATAGAGCAATAATTTTATTGAAAAAATTAACACTACTTTTCTTAATTTAGACAACCCAACTGGCACTAAATTAGTAGAGCTATTCAACAATAATCAATATTTAAAGCGTTTAACCCTGTATGTTTAGCCAAAATAAGTTCGGCATTCTATCAATCTCGATTGTTCTACTTGCTTTATTAGCTTCATGTTCATCGGTTTATATGCCCAATGTACCCAACAGCCCAATGCTAAGTGCGAAGAACGAGATTCACGCCGCTGGGCATATTTCTTTAAAAGGTAACTTAAGTTTTAATACGGCCTATGCAGTTTCAGACCATATTGGCGTGTTATTTAACGGTGCTTTTATCAATCAAAACCGTCGAAAAAAAGATTACAACCAAGATATGGTGGAAGGTGGTGTTGGCTACTACACCACCTTCGGACAAAATAATAGCAGAATTTTAGAAATTTACGGTGGCTTAGGCGCCGGCACTACTCAGCGAATTTTCCGCACTTTTGAGGATAATGGCAGTGTAACTACCGATAATCAAAATATCAGATTCAACAAATCATTTTTACAAGTTAATTATAGCACTAAAGAGCAAAAATCGTTGACTTTATTCTCCAAAAAATTTCCGTTGAACTATGGTACGATCATTAGAATTAGCCATATAAGCATGTCGAAATTTGAGCGGAACAATGTGAATCAGCCGTTCGAGGACAATGTTTTTATTGAACCGGTATTCTTTACTCGCTTAAAGCT
>JBBSTQ010000079.1:0-11019 GCA_038235745.1 Sphingobacteriales bacterium | reverse complement strand
GCATAGCGATAGGAGCGTTGGTCAATACAAAAGTTGCACCTTCTTCGTGGGCTTTTTCTGCCACCTTCCAAGCAATTGAATTTTCATCTAATGCACCGGTAATGATGCCTCTTTTTCCTTTTAATAAGTTGTATGCCATATATAATTTTTGGTTTGATTTACTTGTCTATTTAATTTTAAACGTTTGATTTACTTGCTAGAATAACTCAGAGTGTGAGCCAGCTCTTAAAAGAGTGATTTCATTGTCGTTTGTAAATTCATACCAAATTATAAGCAAATCTGGCTTTTACGTGTGCTTCCCAGCTTCCACTATAGTTCCCAGTTAATTTATGGGCTTCGTATTTCTTTTCTATGCCTGTATTTCCTTTTACTATTAATTTCTCGAGAAATTCAATTATTGACAAATGCGATGACTCGGACTGTTTCTTTATCCTCTTTTAAATCTTTCTTAAATTGATTGGTTGAAACAAATTTGAAGGTCATATAGAGTCCATGAATTTTCTAATATCCGTGAATGGCTCACTGAGGCCTATCCCTAATCTTGCATCATTAATGGTTTTTTGAGTAAGTTTATTGGGGACACGATTCTTTTCGTCCAAAATTTTGACATTCAGTTTTTTAAGAAATCTTTTTCACCGTCTTCAATCTGTATGGTTAAAGTAGTCATATGTTTAAATGTTTCTACAAAGATAAAAATAACCCCTAATTAATTCTGCAATAATTCCCTTGCATTCTGCAATGCAGATTCTTTTGGGTTTTCGCCACTCAACATTTTTGCAATTTCCAATACACGTTCTTCTTCAGTTAATCTCTTTATTTGAGTATAAGTCAAATTTTCCTTATTGATTTTGTGGACGAAGTAATGCGCTTGTCCTTTACTTGCCATCTGCGGTAAGTGCGTGATCGCAATGACCTGCAACGACTTGGATAGATCTTGCATAATTAAACCGACGCGGTTTGCAACTTCGCCAGAAACTCCGGTGTCAATCTCATCAAAAATTATGGTTGGCAAAGCAGTTTTTTGGGCGATCAATGATTTTATGCTCAACATTAACCTCGAAAGTTCTCCGCCCGAAGCTACCTTATTCAATTCGTTTAACTGATGACCTTTGTTTGCGTTAAATAGAAACCTAACCTGATCTA
This sequence comes from Sphingobacteriales bacterium, assembly GCA_038235745.1. GTDB lineage: Bacteria > Bacteroidota > Bacteroidia > Sphingobacteriales > Sphingobacteriaceae > Pseudopedobacter. The sequence continues at coordinate 9,876 of JBBSTQ010000079.1, read as the reverse complement.
TTCCGTTTGCGTCAAACTTTTGGTCGGGTAGGAGGGTTTGTTCCACCTTAATCTGAGCAGTCGGCATACCAATTTCGGTAAGTGTTTTTACAATATGTTGCTCAATATTTGGGATTACTTTTTTTCTGCTTTCGCTGATTTGCGACGCTTGTTTAAATAATTCTTTTTGCGAAACTTGTAGTTCTTTTTCCAGCTTAATCAAATCTTCATCAGCAAATAAAATATCATTTAACTTGTTAGATAAGTCATCCTTTATACTCAGAAGTTCGGCTACGCTGTTTACACGATGTTTCTTCTGCAAAGCAAAAAGCTGACTTAAACGCTCATTTATTTCTTCCGTTCTGCTTTCATCAAAAACAGTGTTCTGCTCTAAGCTTTCCAACTCATCAGCAATGTCTTTAATCTCGATATTACAGCTTTGCAAGCGTTCTAGTAATGGACCAATTGAAGATTCGTAACCCTCAATCGCCTGCAATTGCGAAATTGCCTCTTTTATTTTCGGTAAGGCTGCTTGTTCAAAACCGTTGATTAAATAACTTGAAGTGTATAAATTTTTCTTGATTTCTTCTGCATGGGTAAGGCTGTTCAGCTCCTGCTCTAAAGCTTCCTGTTCATTAGCTTCCAAATTTGTTGCTTCTAACTCATCAAACAAAAACTGATAATAATCTTGGTCGGCTTTTGCTTGATCGCTCTTTGCCAATAAGTCGGTATATTTTTTTTGTGCTTTCCGATAACTTTGGAAGCTTTTTTTATAAGACGCTACAGTACTTTGTTGTTCTGCAACAACATCTAATACCAATAGTTGAAAGTTGGCATCGTTGATTTCTAAAGTGGCATGTTGCGAATGGACATCAATCAACTGCTGACCTAAAGACTTGAGCGTGGTTAAATTAACGGGTGTATCGTTTATAAAAGCCCTCGATTTTCCGTCTAGCGCAATTTCTCGGCGTAACACGGTTTCATCATCATAATCTAAATCGTTATCAGTAAAAAACTCTTTAAAACTGTAATTCTTAATGTTAAAAAAACCCTCGACCACACACTTTTTCTGCTGATTGAAAAAGTATTTGCTTTCTGCCCGTTGCCCTAAAATTAGACCCAAAGCACCCAAAACGATTGACTTTCCTGCGCCAGTTTCTCCGGTAATGATGTTCAAATCCTTATCGAAAGAAATATCGAGGTTGTCTATTAGTGCATAGTTTTTTATCAGTAAGCGGCTTAGCATTTTTTACTAGGAAATAATGAAATAGTGAATAGTGAGTGGAAAGTTGTAAGTGATAAGTCTTCGGTAATAGGTCTCCTATTTATTTTTTTTCAATTCTTCATATTTTGAAGCGTTTGCAGGATCGGCATCCACCATCACATTATAAATTTTGGTACGCTCCATTGGATTTCCCTTGCTAAAAATATCGATTATTTCATCAGCTTTCGCAGAAAAAAAGACTTGGTTTAACAAAGATCCCTGTTTCTGTTTGTCAAGTTCTGCAAGTTTTGGCAAAGTCTCCGCTATGTTCTTTCTTCCTTTAACGATATCCTCACTCATCAAATCTAAACCTTGCCTGTGGTAGGTGTATAAAATTTCTCTGATGGGCAAAAAACTTTTATTGATCAGGTTTTCTATCAACCAATACCTGTTCTTTAAGTTTTCAAACGCTTTCCAACCTGCAAACGTTGCGTTTTGCGCATTGTTTACAACCGCCTGCGCTTTGGTATAATAATCGGTTCCGCCCATTTTATCAAACGAGTCGGCATCCATACCGATAATCACGTACGCATAAAATGCCAAGATAGAACTTAGGTTGTTCTGATAATTTTGATCAGAAAATTCTAACGGTTGCCCTTCAGTATAGCTGAAATCAAAGTTTTTATCGCTAAGGCTCAGAATTGTAGTGTTATATGAGCCTCCATAAACTGGGCGACTACTCAAAATCTGGGCTTCTCCTTGAAAATTGCTTCCACCGTCCCAGTTTTTTAAATTAATTACCAAATTACAGTCTATCCGTTCTTGAGATTTAAGATCAAAATTTGCCCATTTTCTGTTATTCATAAACTCTCCAATGGCGATTTGTAAATCATCCAAAGCTCTCTTGTTGGTGTTCTGCACTTGCGGAGACAAAACTTGCACCCTGCAATTCAAATCCTGAGAAAAGGTGTTCAGTGATAAAAAACAAAGTATAATTACAATTAATTTCTTCATATCAGCGATGCTATTTTGTCGCATATATCTTTAGCGACTTGTTCTTTTGTTTTTAAGTCAAAATCGGTCTTGACCAAATCTTTATCAATAATCGTAATTTTATTTGTGCTGGTTTTAAATCCCGCCCCTGCGTCATTTAAAGAGTTAAGCACTATGAAATCGAGGTTTTTAAGTTTCAGTTTTTTTATGGCATTCTCTTCCTCGTTGTTAGTCTCTAACGCAAAACCTACCAAAATCTGATTTGTTTTTGCTTCCCCCAAAGTAAAAAGAATATCAGTGGTTTTCTTTAGTTCGATTGAAAATTCGTCGGTGTTTTTTTTGATCTTTTCTGTAGCTACGGTTAAAGGGGTATAATCTGCCACGGCAGCGCTCATTATGCAAACATCAACTGCCAAAAATTCTTTTGTACAAGCATCCAACATTTCTGCTGAAGAAGTAACGTTGATCAATTTAACGCCTTTTGGAGCTTGTAAATTTGTTGGACCGCTCACTAGAACAACTTGTGCGCCTTGGTTTCGTAACTCTGTTGCAATGGCGTAACCCATTTTCCCTGATGAATGGTTACCCACAAATCTAACGGGGTCTATCGCCTCATAAGTTGGACCCGCGGTAACCAATACTTTTTTATCCTTTAATGGAAGGTCTTCGCCGAGTCTATTAAGCAGAAAATCAATTATTTCCTGTGGTTCAGCCAGCCTGCCTTCTCCGTACAAACCACTTGCTAATTCGCCACTGCTTGGTTCAATAATAGTGTTTGAATAATGTTTTAACGCTACTAAATTATTGCGGACACTTGGATGTTTCCACATATCCAAATCCATGGCAGGTGCAATAAAAATAGAGCATTTGGCCGATAAGTAAACTGCAGTCAATAAATTGTCGCACAATCCGTTTGCGAATTTCGCAATGGTGTTTGCTGTCGCTGGTGCAATTAGGATTAAATCTGCCCATAAAGCGAGTTCAACGTGGTTATTCCAAGTACCAGTGCCGGTATCTGAATAAGTGCTGTAAACTTGGTTTTTGGCTAAAGTGGAAAGTGTTAGAGGAGTGATAAAAGAAGTGGCGTCTTTTGTCATTACAACCTTTACGTTTGCACCAGCTTTTACAAATAACCTAACAATTTCTGCCGATTTATAACTTGCAATGCTGCCGCAAACGCCAAGGAGTATATTTTTGTCTTTAAGCATAGTTGACATGCTCAAATATAGAACAATTAGTTTTGTTCTTTAGCCGGATTTCTGTGGTAAACTTTACCATTCAAAAATTCATCGATAGCAACTAAAGAAGGTTTTGGCATTCTTTCGTAGTATTTAGAAATTTCTATCTGCTCTCTGTTTTCAAAAATCTCCTCTAAATTATCGTTAGAGCTTGCAAACTCAGCCAATTTACCGTGAAGTTCTTCTTTTACGTTTGCAGCAATCTGGTTTGCTCTTTTACTGATAATCACTAACGATTCGTAAACGTTTTGTGTTTCCACATCTAATAGTCTTAAATCTCTAGTTACTGTTGTATTTGCAACAGTTGGCTTAGTTACATCTTTATTGTTCATCTTTTTCTTGATTTTTATAACCTGGGTAGGCCGCTAAAATTTCTTTTGTTTGCTCAATTCCTTTTAAAGAAGACTCTTTTAATTGTTCCGCCTCTTTTGCGTAGGTGCTTTTTGGGTATCTTTCAATAAATCTACCATATTCATCAATCGCTTCATTATATCTTTCAACCTGCTTGGTTTCCAAACTGTTTTTGGCATAAAGGTATTGCGCTTGTATGGTTAAGTATTCCATCTCCTCCGCAAATTGCGTATCCGGAAAATCTTTAGCCGAGTTTTTAAACGCTATAACAGCTGCTTGATAGTCGCCAATGTCTAAAAATAACCTTGCATTTTCAAACGATTTGCGCTCTAGTTTTTCCCTTAAATCTGCAATTAACTTACTCGCCTCAGCAACACGTTCGCTTTTTGGGTACAAGTTGATAAACAACTGTAAAGACTCTATCGCTTTATACGTGTTGTCTTGATCTAGTGAGAAGTTTGGAGAATCCAGGTAAAAACAATAGGCCGCTAAAAATCTGCATTCTTCAGCTTTCGGGCTACTTGGATAGGTATCTGCAAAGGTTTTAAAATGGTATCTTGCTGATAAATAATCTTTTAACTTATAATTTGTGTAAGCATAGTAGTAATATAAATCTTCAGACTCAGCTCGCCCTCTGTAGCGTTGCACCAAATCATCAAATAAAACTAATGCTTTAGAGTAATCTTTGTTGTTGTATAAACGAATTGCTTCTTGATATTTTTTTGCAACATCAGTACTTGCTCTAAGTTTCTCAAATCTGCTTTTACAACCTGTAAAAACAATTGTAAGTAATATAAATAAGCTTAGTACGGTTAAGCCCTTGTTTTTAAACATTCGGCAAAGATAGGTTAATAAATAAATAATGTCAATTTTAAAATTAATCAAACGCTAAACTAAATTATTTCTGATTGATATACCGATAATTAACAAAATTTAACCAATTGGGAGAGTTCATTAGTCCTTTCAGTGGTGCCAGTTAGTTCATTAGTCATTAGGCTTGTATTTGTTTCCATTCAGTTCACTAGTTGAAATAGTCATTGGTTCATTATGGCTTTTGATGATGGCTGTTTAGGTCATTAGTATTTGCGTTATGGCTAGTTTGGTCACTATTTGAAATACTTCATTTGGCCTGCGTTTGTACCTAGCTAGTTCACTGGTTGATTTAGTTCTCCGAAAATCTACCATTAAAATTTCTCAAAATTAGGAGTGCCCTTCCAGACTAATGACTAATGAACCAATGACTAATGATAAAATATTACCGCCCTTCCAGACTAATGACTAATGAACCAATGATTTAATGATAAAATATTACCGCCCTTCCAGACTAATGAACCAATGACTAGTAAACTAAATAATCACTTCTACAAGTTCTCATATCTCACATCTCAAATCTAACCTTAAAGAATCCTTAGCTTCGCAAACTTCAACAACAACTGCTTTTGTCCAATTTCTTTGAAAAAGATGGTTGCTTTGATATCTTGCTTGCTTCCTTCTAAAGTTAAAACTTTCCCGTAGCCAAATCTTTCGTGTTCCACTTCATGGCCAACGGCGAGCTTAGAGGTATCGCTAGGAGCGAAGCCTTCACTCACGACATGAGCTTTCGCAAGCAATGAAGTCGTTTTCATTGGCTTTGTCGCTGGTTTTGGTTTCGAGTAGCTATCGCCCTGAGGCTGAGAGAAAGTCGATTTACTTTGCCACTGCGTCCGCTCATCATCAAAACCTCCGCTATTTGCTGTCGATGGTTTTTTTGTAATCTCAATTTCTAAAAAGGCTGGGTCAATTTCATCCAAAAAACGGGAAGGCTCACAATTGATTAGTGTACCAAACTTGAATCTTGATGTGGCGTAACTGATGTGCAGTTTTTTCTCCGCCCTAGTAACCGCTACATAAAATAAACGACGTTCTTCTTCCAAATCTGCTCTCGAGTTTAACGCCATTTGAGAAGGAAAAAGATTCTCTTCTAACCCAACGCAATAAACCTGATTAAATTCTAAACCTTTCGACGAGTGAATAGTCATCAACGACACCGTGTCTTTACTATCGCCTTTTTCATTGTCATCATTGGTTAACAATGCAACATCCTGCATAAAAACATCCAAGCCACGGTCTTCAATATCTTCACGCTCAGAAAATTCTTTGATCCCGTTTAGCAGTTCTTGAATGTTTTCGTAACGATTTACACCTTCCACAGATTTATCATCGTAAAGATCTTTAAGTAAACCAGACTGCTGTGCAATGTGCAAGGCAGCATCATAAGCCGTATTGTTTTTTGCAACTACTGCAAAGCTTTGTATCGTGGCCGCAAAATCAGCAACAGCCATCGCTGCTCGGTTATCCAGATAATTTGGTGCATCAACAATGATATCGAAAAGCGTTTTATCCTCTTTATCTGCGGTTAAAATAATTTTGTCTAAAGTGGTTTTGCCAATGCCACGAGCAGGATAATTGATTACTCTTTTGAATGCAGCTTCATCTGCGGGATTAAAAGTGAGTCGGAAATAGGCAATTAAATCTTTGATCTCCTTACGCTGATAAAATGATTGTCCACCGTAAATTTTGTACGGAACGCCTAATTTTCTTAAGGCCTCTTCCATAGAACGCGACTGCGCATTCGTTCTATATAAGATAGCGAAATCAACCCAATTCAAATTCTTATCTGCCCGTTCTTGAGCGATGGATTCGGCAACTTGTTTGCCTTCTTCATTATCAGAAAAAGAGCGACTAACTTTTATTTTATCACCCGTTTCGTTTTCAGAAAAGACATTTTTTTCTAATTGGTTTTTATTGTTTGCGATAATGCTATTTGCAATGTTTACGATATTTTGTGTGGAGCGATAGTTTTGCTCCAGTTTATAAACCTTAACATCAGGATAATCTTTCTGGAAGTTTAAAATGTTTTGGATATTGGCTCCTCTAAATGCGTAAATACTCTGCGCATCATCTCCAACCACGCACAGATTTTCTCTAACGGCTGCCAGTTTTTTGACGATCAGATATTGCGAAAAGTTAGTATCCTGATACTCATCTACCATCAAATACTTGAATTTTTGCTGATATTTATTCAGCACAGCAGGATGTTCTTTTAATAACACATTTGTCTTAAACAAAAGATCATCAAAATCCATAGCTCCGGCTTTAAAGCAACGGTTGGCATAAGTTTCATAAATTTTACCTAAAAAAGCTCGGCCAGACGTAAAATCATCTGCCTGAATTTGCTCATTTTGCTGGTACTCTGCTACAGAAATCAGATTATTCTTCGCCATCGATATTCTACCGTAAACATAGTTCGGGTGGTAAAGCTTGTCGTCTAGGCTCATTTCCTTTAAAATCGCTTTGACCAAACTTTTACTATCGTCTGTATCGTAGATGGTAAAGTTGTTGGGGTAACCGATGTGTTGCGCTTCAACCCTCAATATTTTCGCAAATACCGAGTGGAAAGTTCCCATCCAAATGTTTTTTGCTTCTGCACCAATTACCGTTGTGATACGGTTACGCATTTCCTTGGCGGCCTTATTTGTAAAAGTAAGAACCAAAATATGGAACGGGTCAACTTTTTTTCTAATCAAATGCGCCACCCGATAGGTAATTACTCTCGTTTTTCCCGAACCAGCACCAGCAACAATCATCACTGGGCCTTCGGTTTGTTCTACAGCCTGTCTTTGGGTTGGGTTTAATCCTGCTAAATAATCCAAATTGTATCGTTTTTGAAGAAAGGCAAATTAACGAAAAATGAGGCGGAGATTTTAGCTCCGCCTCATTTTAAGTTTTTAACAACATGATCTATATTAAGCCTTTCCTACTCGAATCATGCAGAGCTTCATTGATATCCATGATTTTTGCGTCGATGTCATCGACACATTTTTTTATTTGTGGCGAAACTTCACTGCTCTCCACAATTTTATCTTCTATCAGCATCATTAAGCCTTTTAAGGTAGCTACAGGTGCTCTAATTTGATGAGAAAGATGCGAGGAGTATTCGGAAAGTTTCTGATTTTTGATGATTAAGTCTTTGGTGCGCTCTGCGATCAGTTCTTCCAGCTGATGGTTTATCCGGTCAACGTTGTTTTTTTGACGAAGAACTTCCTCGTTTAAAATAATTAATTTTTGATTGGATGTTTTAGATTTTCTGTTGCTAACAATCAATAAAAAAATAACAAATAAACAAAGCACAGCAACTACCCCAATAGCCAAAGAAAGCTTTTTTGCGTTTTTTTGAGCTTGGATGGTCAACTCGTTTTCTTTTTGAGTTTGGTGTTGCTTAATTGTTTGTTGGATGAGTTTGATATTGTATGCAGTAGTTTTTTTCTGATTTGCACTGTCGATCAAATGTATCTCTTTCAAATAATAAAGTGCTTTTTTGTAATTTTTTAGTCTCGATTCTAATTCGTAGTTGATATAAGTAAAATCGTAAAGTTTTTTTTCATCATTGGTTAATTTCGCAAACGCAATCCCTTCATTGATGTATTCTTCCGCTTTTTTAAAGTCATTTTTGTCCCTATAAATTGAACTCAGCGTCATGTCTATTCCCGCTATGACATTGTTTAATTCATGTTCTTTTGCTTTTTCGTGTGCACTAAGTAGTAATCTCTCAGCATCTACCAGGTTGCTTAAGTTATAATAAATTACACCCATATTCTGCAAGCTTCCGATAAGGCCGGCCGGATTATTGATTTCTAAAAAAAGACGGTTGCTTAATTCATAATTTTTCAAAGCAATATGATACTGTTTTTTTCTATAGTAAGTGTTACCAATATTCATATACGAACCGGCAATCAATTCTTTTTTATCAAACTTTTTAGCAATTTTTAAAACCCGCTGATAATAACCTAGCGCTATATCGAAATCGGTTTCTCCCCATAAGTTGCCAATATTGTTCATTACTTTTGCTTCGCCAAGTTCATCGTGAATCTGCTGAAACAGCTTCATAGCTATAAGGTAATGATTTAAGGCCGAATCTCTTTCAGTCATATAATAAAATCCTATCCCAATTATTCTGTTAGCTTCAGCAACTTCTCCAATAAGACTTAGCGCTGTAGCTATCTTATGCGCCTGTTTCCCAATTGATATGGTCCGTTCGGGATTCGTTAAGCGAGCGTCGTAGGCTTTTTTATTTAAGGCTTTAGCCGTTTCTTCGTTGGGTTTCAGATTGCTACCGTTGGTTTGTAGCTGAAATCCATTTGCTCCGAATGAACAAAGCATTAAAAGTATTAGTATTTTATAGTGCATGAACCGTAACAATCAGTTGGATTTAAAGGTATTCATAAATTTTAATTTTTAATCGCAGTTTGTAAAATAGATATTCAAATTAATTGAAAAGAAAAAAAAATTTTAATTGAAACAGAATTATGTTTTTTATTGTCTGAAAATTTCGTTTTAAATAAATTATCATTCATGTTTGTACTGTTATTTACAATTTAAAGTTACAAAAACATGAAAAAAGTATTATTAGGATTATTAGTAATTAGCGCAGTTTCGATTACATCATGTAAAAAAGATGCAGAAACAGCACCTGTAAAAAATTTAAAAGTCAACGGCGGTCCTAATCCAGAAGTAGCCCTAACCGGCGAGATATATACTTGGGATTAAACCCCACACTTTAGTTACAAAACCACTAAGGTATAAAATCTTATATTTGCATAAACAGGTATTTATGCAAGTAATAAAAAATTATATAGAGCAAAACCGTCAGCGGTTTCTCGACGAATTGTTTGAATTGTTAAGATTTCCGTCTGTTAGCGCAGATCCTAAATACAAGGATGATGTGCTAAAAACAGCTGAATTTGTTGCCGAAAAACTTAAAGAAGCCGGTGCAGACCAAGTAGAGGTCTGCACAACAGAAGGCTACCCGATAGTTTACGGCGAAAAAATAATTGATTCATCTTTGCCAACCGTTTTGGTCTATGGACATTACGATGTTCAACCACCCGAGCCGTTGGAGCTCTGGCACACGCCACCTTTTGAACCAACGTTACGCGACGGTAAAATATATGCCCGTGGCGCATGTGATGACAAAGGTCAGTTTTATATGCATTTAAAGGCTTTTGAGCTGATGATGCAAACCGATACTTTGCCTTGCAACATCAAGTTTATGATTGAAGGCGAGGAAGAAGT
>JBBSTQ010000078.1:0-11108 GCA_038235745.1 Sphingobacteriales bacterium | reverse complement strand
TAAAGGGAAAACAACTTTTACAGGGGTCTCTGTTCTGAAATATTGAAAAATATCCCCAATTTGAACGAAAGAGATTACTTTTTGAATCCCACTAAACGTTTAGGACACTATTGATTTCAAATAGTTTTTCTAAATAATCTGATAAATCGCTACCATCTTGTTGGGTAAAGTTTGCAATGCTTCCAGTAAATAAATCCTTCTTAAAAATACCAGTATCTTCTGCAAAAAAACAAAACAGTAACCGAGAAAGAAATACATTTAAATGATGCACTTCATCTAAAGTGCTGGTCGAGTTTGTCTTTTTTATTTCATCAAACAGTTTAGCCATGTAAGTGGCCGCCTTAACATCAGCATCCTTCTCTTCTTCTGCTAGGTATTTTTCCATACCGGCTAAAGGCAAAAAGAAAGTAACATGGTCTTTTAAATCTGTTACGGCTATTTCTATTTGTTCATACGTTTTTGTGTCAATTGCTAAAATACTTTGATAATCTGTAACTACTACAAAGCGTATTTGGTTTTTAACAATGCTTTTATTGTTTGCCAATAAGGGTAATATTGTTTGTAACTCAGGAGCGGTAACAACCATAAAGAATAGTTTTTTCTTGATAACAACTTCGTCAGCATTTTTAGAAAGGTTTAGTGCGCCTTTTTTTAATCGCTGAATTACAGATTTAGGTGTATCAAAAGCGAGTAAAAAATCATAAACAAACTCTTCTTGATTAAAAGTGTTTAATAGCCTTTCAACGTTATTCTCTATTTGAGTAAGTGTCATTTGATTTTCTACAAGGGTTTGCGCTAAATATAATTTTAAGTTAAGGTATTTGCAACAGTAGTTGTATTATAAGTTTAAGATTTTGAATCTTTCTTCTGATAAAAACCTGTTTTAACACAAATTAAAAGATTACCTGTAGACGTTTTTAAAAAGCTATCTACCGAGCGGGCAGACATCTCAAAGTTATCTCCTATCACTACAGCTTCCTTTCTTTGAAAAGTTGTGTTTGGCAGAGCGTTGTAAAATCTCTTCTTATTATCAGGGATTTCATAGTCTGGCTTTTTCTCTTTATCTGCCATGTTATTGTAGATTAACAAACTATGTTGTAAATAAATATCCGAAAGAGTTAATGCGTTAACAAAATCCTCTTCATAGCATTCAATGGAGTCTTCTGTATCGCCGTTCTCAACTTTACGAAGAGCAGAAAATATCATACAAAAACGAAAAGCCATCAACCCTAGCCTAAAAACGATACTTACTGCGTCTTCGCTTGTGAACAGCGCCACGTTCTGCAATTTCCCTACGAACGAATTATCTAACCTGCCCCATTGAGATTTATTTAATGTTACTTGGGTTTTGTATTGTTGCAAAAAGTCATGAGCTTCAAGGATAGCTTCTGAGTTTTCTTCAAAAAGTTCGTTCAGTGTTCTTTTATTTGGATTTGGTGCTGGACTTTGCCAACGTATCTCGGATTTAAAAGCATAGAAAATAAAGCGACTAAATAAGCCATCTTCTGCTGATGAAATTAATCTTGCCACTTGGGCTGGTGTACCAGCGAGTGCCAAAGCAATCTTAGGTGTTGGAATTTCTGTTAATTGATTTTCTGTTTTACGAGATACAGAAACCTTTTCGTGATGAAATGCGCAACGTAAGATAGGTGAATAATTACCCCAGTCTTGTTTGTTTGCGCCACTTACTGTATCTGCTTCTGTTTCGCAAATAATCCCTTTACCATCGTTGTTTTTTAGTAATTCTAAAATACGAGCTTGGCTACAGTCCCCTGGTATAAACAATAACTTATAAGGTGGTTGTATTGGTTTTGTTGGTAATTCGCCATCGCCTTTATACGTCCTCTTCAAAAATTCGTAATGAATTTTATCCTTCTCGTATTGTTCCATTGCCTCTGTACTCGCTTTGATTAACCGCTCATGTATTTTATCGCCTAAACTCTTTGCGTTTTTTAAAACGCCTTTTCCGCTGGCGGGTGGTGCTATGCTAAAGCAATATAAATGCGGATAAACTAATTCCTGACTGTAAACTCCGGAAACTTCTGCAAAGCAACCGCTCAAAACAACTATAGCGCTGGTTAGGTAAACATCTCGTTTACGATTATCATTGTCAAAGGCTTCTGCAGTAATTTTTAAAATACTTGGCAATGTATCGTAAACTGATTGAGGGATTGTTGGTGTTTCATAAAGAAAATCAACTGTTGCCGTGTTATCTTCCTCACTTTGCAAGTTTGCTGTGTTTGCAGACTTTGCAAAGCTTGCAAATTGTGCAATGTTGTTTTTATAAACGTTTTTTACAGTATCATCTATCTCTGTTTGATCTAAATCGGTATAGGTTTGCGCAATTAGGAAAAGAACATCTGCTTCTAATAAACCCCGTCTATTACAATTTGCAGTTAACAGGTGTACAAAGTTGTTTCTATTCCCTTCTAAATATTGTTGTTTGTTTTCTGTGAACTTGATGCAATTCTCAAACTGCTTTTGTAAGGTTTTATTGGTGTCGTTTGTATTTTCCTTTGGCTCTTCTCTTTCGGGTTCGGTTGTACTTATTTGTATTTCAAAAGTAGACGCTTGGTAATTGATGTGGATTTCCGGATCATAAGAGAAGAAACACAATCGTGAAACGTCTTTACCGGAAGCATCTAATGCTAATTCTAGCGCTCTTTCATAATATTCAGACACTTGTAATATTGCTTCTTTATGTTGCTCAAGCGTAGCGTCACTTTTCACAATAACCTTGATGCCGTTGCCACTAGGACTTATAAAAACAGCTATCGAGTATGGCGCAAGAATCGCTTTATTTTTGATTTCCTCTAATGCTTCCGACTTTATATGATCTATATCTAAAATCAAATAGTTACTGTAACTGGTTATTAACTCTGCTTGCCTGCCGTTTAAAAATGAGCCGGAAGTTGTAAAAGCTGGTAAGGATTTTTTAAGCTTGTCGGCTTTTGTTTTATCGCCGGAAGCTAACGCGGAGCGTATTGCTTCTATTTTTGTTTTGTAGGTTTCTGATTTTATGATTTCAAATATTTGTTCTAAACTTTTGTCTTCTACATAAGTAGCGAAGCTTTTAAAAACTGATATATTTTGCATGACGATAGGTTTTAAATTAATGACTTGTGTGAGTTGAATGGTAGTTTTTAGCTAGTAATTCTTTGATGTCTTTCATGTGGTAATAGATTTTATTGCCAACCATGGAGTAAGGAATTACGCCGTCATCTCGCCAAGTTTGCGCAAGGCGTTTGCTGATGTTCATCAATTGGATGAATTGCTGGCTATCTAAAAACACATCCTCAACACTTTGAGTCATTTTTAGCAAAAGTTCAATTTTATTTAAGCGCACCGTGATTTCTTCGTATGCGCTTTCCGTTAGGAAGTGGTTCTTTTCCATTACCTACGCCCTCCCTTATTTCTTTGAGCAATAAAGGCATCTGCTTCTGCGCTGATCTCTTGCGCTGTTTTTTTACGGCCTTGTTTAATCCAGTCGATAAGTTCTGCTTTTGAGAAGTATAAGCGTTTACCCTGTTTAGAAACTGGGAGAGCGGAACGCTGTACCAAACCATAAATGGTAGGCACCGAAAGATTGATTACTTCGGATGCTTGTTGAATAGTTAGGATTTGGTCTTCTTGTGTTTGACCTTTTTCTTGGTTGAGCAAAAGTTGCTCAATGTTGTTTAACTTTTCGTGAAGCTGAAGGACCGCTTCTGGGAGTTGTTCGAATGTTGGTTTTTCCATTGCATGATGCGCTTTTGTTTGAAACGCTCTGCAAGTTTAGTAGGGGCATTTAGGGGCAAAAAATGGGGCATAGCCCCTATTTTAAGCTTTGATAGTCCCTTTCTACGTTTTCTTTGTGATTATGCGCTGTATAACGGGTTCTGTTCTCTTTTGATAGACTGTTTAATACCAAAATATTTCCTTTTACAGAACGGAAATCTTCTTTTAAAATTTCAGACAGCTTAGAATAGGTCTTATCTTTTGTGTTGCAATAGTTTTTTTGCAAGTGATTAATAAGCCCTAGATAATCTAATAATGCAATTTTATATGGTAGGTTATTTTCAGAAAGTAATTCGTAAACCTTATGTACGGAGCTGGCATCTAACGTCTGAATTTTATCAATTGATAAGAAACCAAATTCTTCTAAATTACTCTTGAGCCTAGAAAGTTGTATTTGATAAATGTTTGAAACAACTGTTGAAGTCTTTTCATTGTTAATATTATTTTGTGTTTTATTTAAGATGTCCAACACCAAAGTGGCAAGGATTTGCTTTTCATTTTCATCACACCATTTAATAGCAAGTTTAAAATATGGTAAATTTGTATATTGAAATTCATTACTGGAAATCAAACGAATAATCTCGAACCATTTTTTTACGGTAGTTTCTACTTCTATTGGCTTTTCTTTTGGCGACTTATAACTGTAAATAATAGCTTTACCAAGTGATTTACAATCACTAAAGAGTTGTACCTCTAATTCTTTTAATGTAGAACATTGACTAATAGCAATAACAATATCTTGAAAAGAAATGTCGTACTCCCGGTTGTTAAGTTTAATATCAAAATTTGAGTAATCTCTTTGTAGAGTCGTTTTTTTAGATATCTCATCAATCAGCATTGCCTTAAATTTATAGCATGGGACAAATTCTTGACTATAAATCATACGTTCTAAATCAAGGAATTTACCCTCTGGTTGATGATTGTCAAAAATCATGTCAAATTCATAATTATAAATGGGCTCTCTGTAATAGAGATCATATTCATATTTATGATATAAATCAACTACTTTTTCTATTTGTTCTTTCGTTATGCTCTTATCAAATTTCTCTTTTTCCTTAAATAAGTAATTTTCAAAGTCCTCAACTAATAGTTGAAGTTTGCGTAAATCAAAATTTGCTGTTAAAGATTCTGCTTTATGATGTATTTCGAAGTTTGACAAGTCACTATTTCTAATTGAATAAAAAAACTCTTGCAAAGACTGAATTTCTTTTGATGATTTTACCTTTTTCTTTTTTGACTTGGCGCTACCGTCTGTTTTCTTACTGTCTTTGGATGTTTCTGCAGAATAACCAGCTTTTATATCAACTATCGATAAACGCCGTTCTGTAGTAATATCTTCAGGCAATGAAAATTCTAAAAACTCATGTAATCGCTTATGGCAGATTGCGCATATAGAATTTGAATCCGTTTCAAAAGCGGTGTTGTCGAGAGCTAACGTATTATCAAAATTACATTTATCTAAATCGTATTGTATCTGATTGGTTAAACTCCAATATTGATTTAATAATGAGAAATTCTCGGGGGTATAATTCTTTGTTTCACGAGTTTTAATAAACAATACCGTAAAAGCTCTATCAAAATTGAAGCTTTCATAAGTAGTGGCGCTACCATACATAAAGTTTTCAAACCTGAAAAACGCATTATTTAGTTCTTCACAAACTTCTTTATAAGTTTTACTTGCTTCTTCTTCGGTTAAAATTGGAATCTCAAATACTATCTTACAAAATTCGCAAGACTTCTCTCTAGCTTCTATAAAAGCGCCACAGTTCGAACATTCTTTTAGATTTTTTAAATCAGATGACATTAATTAATAGGCTCAGGTTGAAGGGACAAAATAATCAATAAACAGATAAAAACAATTACAAAAGATTTTCCATTGCTTCATCAATGATGCTGTTTTCGAAGCTTTTTAAATAAGTTTGTGTAATTGCCTCCGTTTGATGCCCCATAGATTCTGAAATAATTGCGGTAGATACACCGCTTCTTTTTAGAACGGTTGCAAAAGTATGCCTAGCAACATAACTAGTTAATGGAATTTCAATACCTGCTGTTGTACCTATTTCTTTAAGTGCTTTATTTACCCTGGTTAAAACTTTGTGTATGCGGTTGTGCTGTTGCGTTGGTGTTATATGAGTTGCCTTGTTTAATACTGAAAAGATGTAATCATCCTTTGGTGGATTCTTAGAAATACGCCAATGCTCAACAATTTTCAAGGCTGGTGCCGGAAGTTTAAAATTTAATTCTGAACCTGTCTTTGCTCTTTTGTAGTATATGCGCCCATCTATTAGATTAACCCATTTTAAGTGCGCCAAATCAACGAAGTTGATGCCCTGACCGTAGTAGCTGAAAAGAAAATATTGTTGTGCTTCGAACTCGCTAGACCCTTTTTTAAACACTAACTTTTCAATCTTCTTTATATCATCCTTTGTTATTGCTCTCTTTTGAGTTTTAGTGCTGTACCGCTCGGTTATTTTAAACTTATGAAATGGATAGTTATCTCTTTTAGCATAGTTTTCATCAATTGCCGAGTTAAACAAAGCTCTTATTGTACGCATCCTTACTGATATCCCTGTATCGGTTAAACCGTCTGTTTTTAATGAGTGTTCAAACTTTAGCAAAAAGTTATAATCTATCTGAGAAAATGTAATGTCTTTTTCATTTAAGAAAGATTTAAGCTTGTTACGGGTATCGCTGTAAACTTTTGAATTGCCGATTTGCTTTGATTCTTTTAGTTGCTGTATTTTATATTCAAAGAAATTAAAGACTGTAGTTTTGCTTATTGGTTTGCTGGCCTTATGAATTAAAACATCCGGTGTAAAATCTTTATCCTCATTTTTAAGATCCATCAATGTATCTTGATATTCTGCAACCTTCTTAGAAATAATACTAATTATTATGTCTTTATGGGGGTGGCTTTTCTTAGGTGAGTTCTCTTTTTCATTCCAATCTTTAAGAAGAGAAGAAATGCCCAGAGAAATATACTTGCGAACTCTGTTTTTTGTTACCCTCAACATGATGGGATGTTCGCCATTTGAAAGAGTTTTAGACTTGTAAAGAATTGCCTTAATTGTTGTATATTCTGTTGCCATAAGTTAAGCTGGTTTACACATTGGTTTACACAAACCTTAGATAACAAAGATAAACAAACCAATAACAAAACACAATATAATCACATAAATAATTGATAATTAGCTATTTATATTATAATTACACAGCAACAAATAGTAACAATTAATAGCAAAACCATGCCTTACAAGCAGGGGGTCACTGGTTCGAACCCAGTATCTCCCACGAAAGCCGACGAAAGTCGGCTTTTTTGGTTTGCAAACTTTCTCAAAAATGCATTTTGTTTGATTGAGGGCTGGCGATTTTCCGCATAGATTTTTGATAGTCTGAACAAGAAGAATTTGATGTCTCTAAGTAATCAGTTCGGTTCAGTTTTATCGATTGAATATAAATATCGACTTCATGTTGCCAACAATGGTTATTATAATCCTCTTTCTACCGCCTAATTGAATAGTGGCTTCCTTAAACATTGGCGCCGTCAGTATATATTGGTTAGAGACCGGATCACCGGATAGAGGGAGTGAAGTTAATTTAGCCCAAATGCACAACAGTTTGATTTATATGAATACATTACCTCTCAACATAACTAATATAAACGGATATTTAAACCCACAACCTATACTATAGAAAACTTAACTAGAGTATTAATCTAAAACGGTCTTTGCGCTAACAACAGAAGTGGCATCCTTTTTTGCCCTCTCCAAGTCGCAGGTTGCAAAAAAGATTTAACGGATGGCGTGTTAAAGCGCCCAAATTGAATCCATGCTCACAACCATCGCAGATTTAAAAGGCAAGCAGCTCTCTTCTCCCTCAGAGAAGGATTTCGGATGACTCATCCCATAAAACTACCCGAAAACAATATTCAAAGCTTAATGCTATATTTGCAGCATCATGTCGAAAAATAACGAAGAAATTTTTAAAAATGTAATCTCACACGCAAAAGAATACGGTTTTGTGTTCCAAAGTAGTGAAATATATGACGGACTAAGTGCCGTTTATGACTATGGCCAACTAGGTGCAGAGCTTAAAAACAACATCAAAACTTATTGGTGGAAAGCCATGGTGCAGATGAACGAAAATATTGTGGGGATTGATTCCGCTATATTTATGCACCCGAAAGTTTGGAAAGCGAGTGGGCATGTGGACGGGTTTAGCGACCCGATGATTGACAATAAGGACTCTCAAAAACGTTATAGAGCGGATAATTTATTAGAAGAAAAAATAGAGGCGTACAAAACTCTAGGTGAAGCCGAAAAAGCTGATGCCTTGCAAGTGGATATGGACAATGCGCTTAAAGCTGATGATCTACCTCGTTTAAAAGAGCTGATTGAAGAACATAAAGTTGCTTGTGCGGTTTCTAAAACCTGCAACTGGACAGATGTTCGTCAGTTTAATCTGATGTTTTCTACCCAGTTTGGAGCAATGGCAGAAGGAGCGGAAGAGGTTTACTTACGCCCAGAAACGGCACAAGGTATTTTTGTGAACTTTTTAAACGTTCAAAAATCTGGAAGGATGAAAATTCCTTTCGGGATAGCGCAGATTGGTAAAGCTTTTAGAAACGAAGTAATTGCCCGCCAGTTTATTATGCGGATGCGTGAGTTTGAACAGATGGAAATGCAATTTTTCGTTCGCCCCGGCACTGAAATGGAATGGTACAAAAAATGGAAAGAAACCCGTTTAAAATGGCATTTAGCTTTAGGAACGGATCCTGGAAAATATCAATACCATGACCATGCTAAGCTAGCGCATTACGCTAATGCAGCGGTTGATATAGAGTACCAATTCCCTTTCGGGTTTAAAGAAGTGGAAGGTATACACTCTCGGACTGATTTCGATTTAATGCAACACCAAGAGTTTTCGCGTAAGAAAATGCAATATTTTGACCCAGAAGTTAACGCAGAAACTGGCAAGCCTTTCGGCAATTATGTGCCTTACGTTATCGAAACCTCCATCGGTTTAGATCGCTTTTTCTTAGTTACCTTGATGAACGCTTTTGAAGAGCAAGATTTAAGTACAGATGAAAAGCAGGACTCGCGTTCGTTGTTGAAACTACATCCAGCGTTAGCGCCTTACAAAGCAGCGGTTTTACCGTTGACCAAAAAAGATGGTTTGCCAGAAAAAGCCCGTGAAGTGATGGATGCCTTAAAGCTGGATTTCAATATGGCTTATGATGAAAAAGATGCCATTGGAAAAAGATACCGCCGGCAGGATGCGATTGGAACTCCTTACTGCATCACAATAGATTACGACACTTTAACTGATAACGCCGTGACCATTCGCCATAGAGATAGTATGGAGCAAGAACGAGTTGCAATTGTTGATTTACAAAAAATTATTGGCGACTTGGTGAGCTGGAAAAACTTGCTAGCTTAGGTTTAGGATTACAAAACCGCTGTAACCATTAACATATATTTAATGTGTAAATGCGTATATATGGTTTCATGGTTTAAGAATTTGAGGGATAAAAATTGGTTGGTCAAGCAATCGGGCTTTGTCCCTTTTTCTAGTAACGAGAAAGGACTTGGTGTAGATCTAGTTTTTTGTAAGGATTTAGTTGAAAAAAACAACGGTACAATTAAAGTTGATAGCACTTTAAATGAGGGGAGTACTTTTACTTTTAGCATTAAAAAATAAAAATATTTTGTTCGAGCTGTTTGGCTGAACACCTTGCGTTTTATTTTTAAAAGTATTGAAACCTTATCATGCAACGTACCGTAAACACATATATAAACTTAGAAACTATGTATCGCTACAGAACCTTAATTCTTACTTTGCTTATCGGAACGCTTGTTAACGTATTGGCTGCATTCTTTTGTTCTTTATTAGTTAAAACTATTTTGTTAGAACTTAGTCTACTTGTATTTTTCTTGTCTCTTTTTGCTAAAAGAACAAATAAAAAACAAGCTGAGGTAAATCAACATCAAGATGATGTTAAGATTTATTTGTAGTAGAACAATATAAAACACGTAAAACCGTATAAGTTACAACGTTTTACCAAATCCATTTTACAGATGACTTTAATCAACCTAATCAAAACTGTTTTAAATTCGTTATTGCAGTCTAACAATCCATCCAAAAAATCTATATATACTACAGAGTATGTACGCACTCAAAATCAAGCTAACCACAAACTAGGTCAGTTTTTGCGCAACACAAAAACTCCAAAAAATCTTTTTTAAGCTTTTTTCGTACTTGATGTTCATATCAATATGTAATTCATATCGAGATGTTTGATTAATGTCACGAAACAAATTAGCCGGGTTACCTTTATGTAAAAAACGGCATTAACTATAAAAGGGGGAAGATATATGAGATTTATGAAGAACAGAAGATTCAAAACTTATTCAGTAAAAGGGCTTATGTTTTTAGCCGTTGGTTTAATGTTTTTAAACCTAAGCTGGAAAACTTCAAAAGACACTATCGCTAAATCATCTATCAGTTTAAAAGATACGGTTGCAGCGGTTACTGCTGAGATATCATTTAGTAATTATGTAAATACTTTATATTCAGAGACCAACCTTAAAGCATCTGGCTTGGCGCTTCCTGTTTTTGAGAAAGCGATCACTGGTTTCATGAATATGAAAAACCAACATAAACTTAGCGCTAAGAAAAGCATCATTACTATTGTAGACTTTACAAAACCTAGTACCGAAAAACGTATGTGGATTGTTGACTTAGCCGACAAAAAACTTTTACTAAACACTTATGTAGCACACGGACAAGGTAGCGGCGCAAATATGGCAACTAGTTTTTCTAACATTGAGGAATCTCACCAAAGCAGTTTAGGGTTTTACATTGCTAACGAAACTTATTTTGGCAAACATGGTTTGTCTTTAAAATTAGACGGGCAAGATAAAGGCGTAAATGATTTAGCTAGAAACAGAGCGATTGTAGTTCATGGCGCAAGTTACGTAAGCGAAAACTTTATCAAAAGCACCGGACGTTTGGGTAGAAGCTACGGATGTCCAGCAGTTTCAGAAGAGTTGAACGCTACCGTAATCGGCTTAATAAAAGGAAAGACTTGTTTTTTTATCAATGGAAACAGTGATAATTATAAGTCGAGTTTATTAGCAACCAATACTTTGACTCAAAATTTCAACGGCTCGTCGTCGTTATAAATTTATATAATATTCTTTACCGAAAGCTTTCCAATACTGGAAGGCTTTTTTTGTTTTTTAGATTATATTGCGTAAAATTAAAACTTCAGTGATGAAAATCAAATCGATCTTATTAAGCATTACAATGCTTTCCTCAACCTTAGGCTT
>JBBSTQ010000077.1:0-11148 GCA_038235745.1 Sphingobacteriales bacterium | reverse complement strand
TGGCCCAAGCAGTCCACCAAAGTTGTTTACCCCACCTGCAAGATTTAGCCTATCTGCACCGGTTTCTGGTGTACCTAATGCCACCGCAAACGGATTGGCGGCGGTCTGCTGTAAAGAAAATCCTATAGCGATGATAAAAAACGAGGAAAGGATGAAGCCAAAGGAAGCTGAGTTTACCGCTGGTATCATTACCAATGCGCCCAAGGCTGAAACAATTAAGCCAAGAATAATCCCGTTTTTGTAGCCCAACTTGTTCAATATGTCTATCTTGCTTAACTGTGATGCATAATACAGCAGCAATGACCCTATAAAATAGCCACCATAAAAAGTGAAATCTATTAGTTGAGACTCAAACTGCGTAAGGTTGAAATGCGTTTTACAGAAAGGAATAAAAATTCCGTTACTGGCGGCCACAAATCCCCAAAAAAAGAAAACTGTGATTAGTGTGTAAAGAGCAGAACCGTAGCTCTTTGTAGATTGGTTAGTCATTGTTGCTTTAGCTATTAATTGATTGTTCTTGTGTTGGCTTGTTAAAAAACTGGCTGGCCGCCCCTATTAGCGCCGCATTTTCGCCTAATAAAGAGGTATGTATTGGGATTTTATAACCCATTACGTCAAAGATATTTTTATCTAATTTATCTACAAAAAAAGCTTCTGCCTTGGCTATATTTCCTCCAATTACAATGGCATAGGCGTTCTTAAGCTTTATAAATTGCAACAAAAAATCTGAAAGATGCTTACTAAAATCGTCAAACAATGTTTTGGTAAATACTTCGCTAGGATACTTCTCGACCAATTCCTTTACATCTTTGATGATGACACCCGATCTTACTTTACACTCCGATACAAACCAGCGGGAAGAAATATAATCCTCGATAATTCCGTCTTTGAAAGGCATGTTCCACAACCCTGCATCGAAAGATGCGCCATTTACCATATAGGCGCTACCTAAGCCCGTACCTAATGTTATCCCAACTGTTGTAGCCGACGTAACGCCCCCTTTACATATCTCTCCCTGTAAAAAGCAAGCAGCATCATTATTAAATCGGATATTTTCTTCTGGGATTTTTAATTCGGCACTCAACAAAGATTTGATATTTAAGCCGTATAAAGCATCGTACTTGCCTTGGTTTTGGATAAAGCTTACGCCTTTTTCGTAATCAAATGGTCCAGGAATAGCAATACCAATTTTTGTTTCACTGAGGTCTTGTTTACCCATTGATAGCCGGATTACGTTGCTCCACGATTTGATGACAGAAGCAACACCTCCTTGTGAATCTACCCTTTCACGGCAAAAAGTTCCTTGAATCAACTCTAAAGTATCTCCTGAAACTTTTGAAACAGTGATGTGAGAACCACCTATATCTACCCCTATTAAATTATTTGTCATTTATCTTTATTGTGTATATATGAAAACTAAGAAAACGCTTTTGCTTTATCCATTTTTTTTCGATTGTGATGCCATTGTATATTTTAAAATCTGTTATTAATTGATGCGGTAGTTTTTAGGTTTACTTTATAAAATCGCGGATAAGTTTCATCTGCTGTTGGCGAGACGAAGGCTAAAACATGTGCGAAAGACTTGAAAAAAAAGCATAAAAGCAAGAAGAAAGTAGTTTTTAGGTTCAGAAATTTCATTGTTTAGTAAGCATCAAATAACTGAAAAATGGAATCAAACAGAATATATTAATATTAATACAACGCAGTAGCATACATAGAGTACTTGTTTTGCATTTAGACTGGAAATAGTATAAACAAAATTTAATCATCTCTTAATCCACAGTCGGCGTTATTGTAATTGATTTTTATTCGCTAATACAAAGCGATCGAAGGATATTGGCGCTTGCCCCGTAATACTTTGCACCCATTTAGTTATTTTTGGAGCTTCTTGAAATCTTGGGAAATAATGCAACATAATCATCACTAAAATTAACATGGTCGGTGTATTTTCTTTTCGTTTATTCCAAAAGAATTGTAATAAGTTGGGAGAAATAAAACTGATCGTTTTCCCAATTCCTTTGCTTATTTTTTCGGCCATTTCGCTGAACGTTAGGGTTTCATCATTGGTTAATTCATAACTTTTATTGCGATGGTTTTGTGGCTCGGTCAAAATTTTTGCTGTTACAGCGCCAATGTCATCAACATCAACCAAAGTGAACTTTGCTTGCCCGGCTGGCAAGTAAATTCGTTGCTGGTTTACCAAATTATTGCGTAACGTTGTTGTGAAATTTTGCATAAAATAAGCAGGTCGCAAAAAGGTGTATGGAATTTCACTTTCTACGATTAACTTTTCAATTTTATAATGAGGGATAATTTTGCTGCTTTCAACACCTTGAACGGATAAGAAAATAATGTGTTTTACGGAAGTTTGCTTTGCGACTTCAATTAGTGGGACAAAATATTTATTAACGTCTGATATTTGTGGCGGCCTCAGCAAAAAGAGCAGATCTATATTTTGCATGGCAGGTACAAACGTTTCGTTATTGGTAAAGTCAAACTTGATATTCTTGATATTGAAATCTTGTAGTTTCTCGTTACCAAAATTTGTATCTCTAACACCCGCATATATCTGCAGTTGATGGTCGATTTTTGCTAAGGCAGCTATTACCGCAATTCCAACATTTCCTGTTGCCCCTGTAATTAAAACCTTTGTCATATTGTTAAAGTAGGCAAATTTCTATGGTTGCTGTATGTTATACTGAGGCTAAACGCCAAATGCGAGCCTGCTTTCTGGCAGATGCAAAGCTAAAAACTATGTTATAAGCCATTACATTTAACCAATGAAGGAAACTTTAAAGACTAATTTTAAAAGAAAAACTAAATTATATTGGTGTTATATATTTCATCCGATAAGCGGATGGACTGACTTTTTTTATCTTTTTAAACTGCCTGTTAAAATAAGTGACGTTTTGATAACCGCAGGAATATCCAATTTCTGCAACGCTTAACTCTGTATTAATCAATTTTTTGCAAGCAATTCCTATCCGTATTTCATTTAAACTATCCGAAAAAGTTTTAGAAGTAGCCTTTTTAAAATAACGACAAAACGCAGCCGTATTCATATTTGCAAATTCGGCAATATCGGTTAAGGTAATATTCTCGTGGTGCTTTTGAATAAGAAAATTATATATACCGGTTATCCTATCTTCATTGTTTGACTTGTGGTAAGAGTTTGAGAAACCTTCTGAGGCAATCATACTATATTCACTTTCTGCCATTTTACAAAGCGCTGTAACTAAAGACATAATTTGTTGCCAGTTTTGCTTGCCGGCGACATCAAACAACACAGGCGAAAGTTCTTTAACAAGTTGCTTGGAAAACTGTATGCCTCTATTTGCCTTTGCTAGCATTGCTTTTACCGCTCCCAACTCCGGCACATCAAAAAAGGCAGCACCTAAAAAATCAATCTCAAAATGTATGACTATTACCTTTGCTTTTAATAATGGATCAGCTTGGTAATACTCTTTGTCACTATGCCAGTAATGCGGTAAGCCTGGCCCTACCAGCACCAAGTCATTATTTGCAAAATTTTCAATGCTATCTCCTATAAAACGGGTCCCACTGTTTTCTATAGTATATAAAAGTTCAAATTCTTTATGATAATGAAACTGATCGTAGGTGTAAGGAACCTCGGCGTACCGGCTGTAGAAAGAACGTTCAGCCGTTTTTGTGTTTTTCCTTAAAAATTGAGGTTCCATATGCTAACATAATCAAAAATGACAACTATACATTGCAATTATAGTTCAATTAACGGGAACAAAACAATTTACAGCATTTATCGCCGTCCCTTAATTTGACGAAAAAACTTAGTACAGAACGCTTTTATGCAAAAATCGGTACAATAGCAATAATTACAATAATTAAAAGATTCTCATCTTTATAAGCAAAAACAGTTCAATAATCTGCAAACTTAATAGAAGTTAAAACCACTAATTGAAAATACTTTTGTAACAACCAAATTATAAAACTCCCCCTCAAATTACGGGATGAATTTATATTCTGTTAAATTAAACTTGTACAAAGATTTATACCATAAAATTCTATGCCTAAAGAAAACTTTTTTTTGAACAATAAAATCTCAGAAGATTTATATTTTGAAGTTGCCGCCCATTTACCGGTGATCGATTATCACAACCATCTTAATCCGTTGGCAATGGCTCAAGAAAAACGATTTGAGAACATTACGGAATTATGGATTCATGATGATCAATACAAGCATAGACTGATGCGCATAAGCGGTATAACTGAAAAATACATTACTGGCAATGCAACCGCAGAAGAAAAATTTTATGCCTGGCTAAAAACCTATCCAAAAACATTGGGCAACCCTTTGTACCACTGGTCGCAGTTAGAAATCAAAGAAATTTTTGGACAAGAAATAGATTTGATTAATGATGATCCTACAAAGCTTTGGGAGACCTGCAACAGTCAGTTGGGAAACAATGGATCTAGCGTAATTGATATTTTAAACAAATGGAAAAGTGAGATACTTTGCACCTCTGATGATTTATTGGACAGTTTAGAAAACCATGTAATCACTACCGAACGAGAAAAAAATATCAATGTTTTCCCATCGTTAAGAAGCGATTCGATTTTAGCATTTGAAAGCCCCCTCTATAACGAATGGCTAAAAAAACTAGAAACGCTAACTAAAGCTACCATCAGTAATTTGGATACTTATGAAGAAGCCATAAAACAAAGATTAGATTATTTTGAAAAAGGCAACTGTAAACTATCCGACCACGGCTTAGATTCGGGCTTTTTGTATGTTACAACCACCAAAGCAACAGCAGAAACTTTGTTTAAAAAACAATTGAGCTTACAGGTTTTAAATAATGAGGAACTGTGTGAGCTAAAATCTTACATCCTTCAGTTTTTGGGATTGGAATATGGTAAAAGAAAACTGACCATGCAATTGCATATTGGCGCACAAAGAGTAACAAGTACTCGTTTAAAAGGAATTGCTGGTAAATTTGGAGGCTTTGCGACCATAGGTAACCCTTGCGATATCAGCAGTCTCTGTACTTTTTTAGACGATTTAGAAAAAGGAGGTTACCTGCCAAACACCATATTATACACCCTAAATCCAGCAGATAATGAACGCTTTGCAACCTTAACAGGTTCTTACGCGGAAGATGGCGTTGCCGGAAAAATACAATTTGGCCCGGCTTGGTGGTTTAACGATCATTTCGATGGGATAAAAAAACAACTAACTGATGTGGCAAGCTTTAGCTTATTAAATTCTTTTATTGGGATGACCAGCGATTCGCGAAGCTTTTTATCGCTATCAAGACATTATTATTTCAGACGGATACTTTGCCATTTACTTGGTGATTGGGTTGATAAAGGAATGCTACCTAACAACTTCGATATATTGGCAGATTTAGTTAAAAACATCTGTTACCAAAACGCAAAAAATTTAGTAACAACAGGTAAAATATAAAATGAACGCAGATAAACATAAAGTAGCAATTGTTACAGGCGCCGGTGGAACGTTATGTTCTGAAATGGCAAGAGATTTAGCAGCTAAGGGTGTAAAAGTAGCCTTACTGGGCAGAGACATCAACAAATTGTTGATTGTAGAAAATCAAATAAAAGAAGCCGGAGGTATAGCGTTATCTGTAAGTACAGATGTTACAGACCAAAAATCGGTTGAAAATGCACAAAAAGAAATTCTTGAGAAATTAGGTGCTTTTTCAATCCTTATTAATGGCGCTGGTGGAAACCAAACAGCAGCAATAACCACCATCAATAAATTTGAACCTAAAGAACTAGACAACGAAGATCCTGATTACAGAGGTTTTTTTAACCTGGATATGGACATGTTTATGAATGTTATCCAAACTAACTCTATGGGTTCTATTATCCCTTGTTTTGTTTTTGGAAAAACAATGGCGAAAAACGGAGGTGGTTCTATTATAAATGTAGCTTCAATGAGTAGTTTCAGGGCACTTTCAAGAGTTGCCGCTTATGCCTTTGCAAAAGCTGGAATGGTGAGTTTTACGCAATGGCTGGGTACCTATTTAGCTCCCGCAAACATCCGTGTAAACGCAATTGCCCCAGGCTTTTTTCTTAACGAGCGAAGCACAAAATTATTAACCACGCCAGATGGTGGTTTTACAGAAAGAGGCGCATCTATTATCAACTTAACACCCATGAAAGCTTTTGGTAAAGCCTCGCAATTAGTAGGAACCATGAACTATCTTTTAGATGATGATGCTTCTGGCTTTGTAACTGGGGTAACCATTTCTGTAGATGGTGGTTTTTTAGCGAACGCAGGCATTTAAAATACACCATGAAATTAAGCTTTCTCTTTTTTGGTAATAAGCCCGATGAAAAATGGCAATTGGCTAAGCAAATGGGTATTAAATACGCCATAGCCAAATTAGCACCCGAACTTACCGGAGATTTACCGCCTTGGGATTTAGCATCCTTAAAAAAATCAAACGCTATTTACAAAGCCGAAGGTTTTGAACTGATTGGCTTTGAGGGCGACCAGTTTGACATGATGCGGATAAAATTGGGATTAGATGGCCGGGATGAAGACATTGCAAACTACATTTTGATGTTGCAGAACATGGGCGAACTTGGCATCAAACTATTATGCTATAATTTTATGGCAACGGGCTGGTTCCGTACCAATAAAAACATAAAAGAAAGGGCGGGTGCCTTAGTTTCTGGCTTTAACGCAAAAGATGCAGAAAAGCTCCCATTAACTCCTTACGGCGAGATTTCTGCTGAAAAAATATGGGAAAACTATCAATATTTTATTGATAGAATAATGCCCGAAGCCGAAAAAGCAGGCGTTAAAATGGCTATGCACCCAGATGACCCCCCTGTACCGGTTGTACAAGGAATTGGTCGCATTTTTATTAATGCAGAAGCTACCCGAAGAGCTTTAAGCCTTTCAAATAGCCCTTCACACGGTTTAACTTTTTGCCAGGGAACTTATATTACCATGGGCGAAGATGTAAAAAGCTTAATTAACGAATTTGGCAGCAAAGGGAAAATTTTCTTTGTGCACATACGCGATGTTGAAGGCAACGCGAACGACTTTAGAGAAACTTTTCACGACAACGGCCCAACCGATATGGTGGAAATGTTTGAAACCTATAGAAATATTGGTTTTGATGGCCCGCTAAGATCAGACCATGTACCCACTATGGCTGGCGAAAACAACCAACAACATGGCTATGAAATGAAGGGCAACCTTTTTGGAATAGGATATATAAAAGGGATTATGGAAGCAGTAAAAATTAAAGAATCGTAAATAAAAACAAAATAGTATGAGTGTAGACCAATATAAAAAAGAAGTAGGGATGATGAATTTGGAAAAATTGATCGAAGCCCGAGAAGGAATTTCTAAAGTTGAATTTCCAATTCCTGACAAGGACTTATTACAACGTTTTGAACAAATGTACACCGGAGCAATCAATGATGTGCTTCGCGAATATTGTTTGTTAAATCAAGCATTACCAGGGCATATTGTTCCGTTAAGAGAGTACAGAACCGTTGCTGGTTTTGCCTTTACCGTAAAAAGCGCACCAAATGCTATTGTAAGTGGCGAAATGGAATTCCGTACGCAAATGTTGGATCAAATGCATGAAGATAGCTTTGTGATTTGGGACACCACCAATGATGCAAAAGCAACTTTATGGGGCGGCGTAATGACCGCTACAGCAAAAGGTAAAAAGGTAAAGGCTGCTTGTATTGATGGCGGAATTAGAGATACACACCAAATTTTGGAGGCAGATTTCCCTGTGTTTTATAAATACAGAATTTCTAACGGCAGCTTAGGCAGATGCTTAATTACCCATTTTCAAACGCCTTTACAAATTGCAGATGTCACCATTAAACCGGGCGATGTAATTATGGGAGATATTGATGGCGTTTTAGTTGTACCACGAGAAATTGCTTACGACGTACTTTTAAGAGCAGAAGAGCTTATTGAAAACGAAAAGAAAATCTTCAGTTGGGTACATGAAGGACAAACAATCCATGAAATTACAGAAAAAGGTGGCTATTTTTAGTCCTACTAAAAATTCTGTACCAGACCAATTTAAACTAAATCATAATTAAACCTAAATGCAGTTACAACTTCAAGCGTTAGATTATTGGGCAATATTAATATACATGTCTTTAATGGCAGGTATAGGTTTATTTTTTGGCTGGTTTATTAAGGATGCCGGAGCTTATTTAAAAGGCTCCGGTACTATCCCATGGATGGTTGCTGGCATCAGCAATTTCATGGCGCTTTTTAGCACTTTTGTTTTTGTTGCTTATGCCGGAATTGCTTATGACGACGGCTTGGTTGCAGTAACAGTGATGCTCACTACAGTCCCTGCCTGCATTTTGGCTTCTGTATTTTTAGCAAAAAGATGGCGACGTTTACAATTGGTAAGCCCCATAGAATACTTAGAGGTAAGGTTTAATGTTTCTGTTAGGCAAATTGTGGCCTGGGGAGGCATCATTATGCGTTTGTTAGATAACATGGTGAGACTTTATGCCATTGGTATCTTTTTAACAGTTGTTACGCCTTTAAATTTAAGTCAGGCAATTATACTTACAGGTATTATAGTTACACTTTTTACAATTGTGGGTGGCTTATGGGCGGTTACTGTAATGGGGACCGTACAATTTGTAGTTTTAATTTGCGCAACGTTGATTCTGCTTCCGCTTTCTTTAAACGAAGTTGGAGGTTTAGCAGGCATTCAAGCTAAATTACCTGAACACTTGGACTGGTTTAACGGCCCAAAAGGTGTGCCTGTTTGGTTGCTGATTTATTGCTTAATGGTCATCATTAAATACAATGAAAACTGGACGTTTATTCAACGTTTTTTTTGTGTAAAAGATGAAAAATCGGCCGAGAAAGTAGGCTATTTAACGGCAGCCCTTTTCTTTATATTTCCTATTGTATTTTTAATGCCTGCCATTGCAGCAAGAATAATTTTTCCGAACCTAGAAAACAGCGAGATGGCTTATGTGGCCATATCAGCTAAATTATTGCCCACTGGCTTAATGGGCGTAATGATTGCCTCCATGTTTGCAGCTACCATGTCTTCTTTAACGGCAGAGTACAACGTTATCTCGTCTGTTCTTACTACTGATATTTACAAAAGAATTTTCAAAAAGAATGCTACTGATCAACAGTTGTTAAAAGCCGCCAAAGTATTTACCGTTATAACAGGTATATTGGTATTACTAGGCGGTTTATTTGTTACCGAGTTTGGAGGAGCGTTTGAAGCTAATAAACTTTACACAGCCATATTTGCCATTCCTTTTGGCGTTCCCCTCATATTAGTTTTATTAATTAAAAAACCGACTCCAAACGGTGCAATAGCCACTGTTCTAGTAGGTGCATTAACAGGCATTGTCTTAAATATGTTCCCAAAATTTTTAAGTTGGGAAATGGCCACTTTGATAGAAACCATTATTTGTATCATCATTTTTATCTCCTCGGGTTATGTAAAAGTTAATACGGTTGGCTATTATGAGCGAGTGAATAATTTTTTCTTACAACTAAGAACGCCTATTGCAGAAAATGATAAACCGCAGATCGATCCTAAATTCAAATCGGCATTAAATGGCTTATTTGCTATTTCGTTGGGAATTTCGGGTATTCTATTTTTAGGGATGAGCATCCCATCCATTCACCTTACCAGTGGCTTATACTCTTTAGTTGCAGGGATAGCTTGTTTATTTTCTGGAGTAATGATGTGGTATTTTGCCAAAAATAAAAATTAAAACAAAGTTTTAATATCTTCACGTCGTATAAATTTTTTAGTGTTTTTCTTTTATCTTTTCAGATGGAGAAAAGCATTTTTCGTTAACAAAACCCTCATCGCCATGCAAGTCGAAACGACAGCTAACTCTTTTAACCAATTAAAAGCCTTGTTAAACGGAGAGTTGTATTTTGATAAAAGTGCAAAAGACCAAACCCAACTGATGGCTTATTCTACTGATGCCTCTGTGTATCAAGAAAAACCTATAGCGGTAGCTATACCAAATGGGATAGCTGATATTATTCATTTAGTTGAGTTTGCAAAATCACAACAACTTACTTTAATTCCAAGAGCAGCAGGGACTTCCTTAGCTGGCCAAGTTGTTGGTAACGGAATTGTGGTAGATATTTCTAAATACTTTTCGCAAATCATTGAGCTAAATGTAGCAGAAAAATGGGTTAAAGTTCAACCTGGTGTAATTAGAGACGATTTAAACTTCTATTTAAAACCTTTTGGGTTGATGTTTGGTCCAGAAACATCCACAGCTAACCGAGCAATGATTGGCGGGATGATTGGTAACAATTCCTGTGGTTTACATAGTATTGTTTGGGGAAATGTGAGAGATCATTTATTAGAAGTAAAGGCAATTTTGAGTGATGGGACGGAAGCAGTTTTTAATGACAAATCCTTAGAAACAAACATCCAACGTAAACTGAATGAACTATTAGCTGATAAAAACAACCAAGAACTGATAAAAAACAATTTCCCAAAAGCATCCATTACCCGTAGAAATACCGGTTATGCGCTTGATGCTATGCTAGAGATGCAGCCTTATCAAACCGAAGGGAAAGCACAAAATTTATGCAACCTTATCGCTGGTTCCGAAGGTACACTGGCATTTGTTACAGAAGCAAAGCTTAACTTACTACCTCTTCCACCAAAAGAAATCGCGTTGGTTTGTATCCATACCAATTCTATTGATGAAGCACTAAGAGCAAACATCATCGCACTAAAACATCCAATAAAAGCTTCAGAGCTGGTAGATAAATACATCTGTGATTTCACTATTGATCATCCCGAGTACGGCAAAAATCGTTTTTTTATTGTTGATGACCCTGCTGCTATTTTAATGGTGGAGTTTATGGCCAACGATTTAAGGGACGCTGAAAATCTGGCCTTGCAACTCGTTTATGATTTAAAACAGAACGATTTAGGTTACGCTTACCCTATTCTCATTAACGAAGAAACAAATGCTGCGTGGGGCATCAGAAAAGCTGGACTCGGCTTATTGAGAAATCTAAGAGGGGATGCACAACCTGTCAATTTAATTGAAGATTGTGCCGTTGACCCACAAGATTTGCCCGCTTATATAGCCGATTTGGGAATTTTATTATCCAGCCATGGCGTAAAAGCTTCGTACTATGCC
>JBBSTQ010000076.1:0-11188 GCA_038235745.1 Sphingobacteriales bacterium | reverse complement strand
GAACCTAAAATCAAATTTTATTGTAGCGTAAACAAGCCGTTGGCTTCTAAAGAAGATTTTTATAAAGTAAATCAGGAATTGGAAGAAAAGGTTGACTCAATTATGGAGGATTTGGCGGTTTAAGGGAGGTTTGAGATAAAAGTTTTAAGGCGGAAGGTTCAATGTGGATGTGCGAAGGTTATTAAAATTTATTTATGGACTAGCAGACTTACGAGGTTTTTGAAATTTCGTAAGTCTTTTGCAATATATTTTTGGACTAAAGGCAAAGTTGTCACACTCCGTCATGTTGAGTGCTCCCCGATAGCTATCGGGGGAAACATCTCACAAATAAGTGTTCATACAGAATAACAACCTTGCTCGTGAGATGCTTCTCCCGCGGGGATGGCTGTGCCACTATCGTCAGCATGACGAAGTGGAAACAGAAAAATTCACATTTATTTCCTACCTATCCCACCAATCATTCCCTTCAAAACAGCTGGCTCGTAAACCTTCAAAACATTTAAACTTTCCGCTTTAACACTCACTCCATTAACTTTTCTATCCGCAGTGCTGTTGGTAAAAATACCAGTTGATAAAAAGGAAATTGCAGATGACAAAGATTCCTCACTTGGATCGCCAAAATCTTTTCTTACATCGTCATCACGTTCGGCATCTGGTTTAATCCCAGCAAAGTAATTTCCTTCGCCATTTGAGTTAGTGGTAGAAAAAGACGATAGATATAAGTCGTACTTATCAATTCTTATTGGGAAAAACCCAACTGGTTTTCCGTACGACGTAGAACCAACCGTTTTAACCGTAATGTGTGGCTTTAAACTATTGATGACCAATTCACTTGAAGACGCCGTACCATCAGTTGTAATAAAAACAACTTTGCTGATGCTATTCAAGCTACCTTCTTTGCTGAAAACTGTTCTGTTATCAGATTTTTTAAAAGACTCGTCAGCATAGGTTACCAACTTACCGTTGCTATAAACTAATTCTCCTTGCTGATTTCGTACGGGCTGATTTTTCAATATAGTAGCATTACCAGCCTGCATGGTTGCATTATAGGTTTGCTCAAACATAGTTTTGCCGTTCAAGCTACTCGGTGCAATTAGGTTGATTAAATGCTCTGCGGTGCTTACATAACCTCCAGGATTGTACCGTAAATCAATTACCAAATCGGTAACTCCAGCATTCGAGAATCTTGAAAAAACGTTAGTCAAGGGTAAATCTGAATTCTCATCATCAGTAAATCTGGCGTAAGCTAAATAACCTATTTTTTTACCGCCATTTATTAACACGGTATCTTTAAAAAGGGGACTGCTGTTGTATTTGGTTTTGTTTAAAGTAACGTTAAAGCTTGTTCCATCCTTCTTTTTACCACCAACTTTTATCGTATTCTGATTTATTGCCGTGTTAATATAACTTTCCTCTAAATCAAAATTTGTTCCCAGACTTCTATCGTTAATGTTATCAATATAATCACCTCTACTTATTCCAGCTAAGGCAGCTGGCGAACCTGGAGAACTAAATCTCAGGTATATTTTATAATTCTGTCGGTTACCTACTAAAGCCAAAGAAAACCCTAAATCGTTTCCTTCGCCGTTAAAATCAATATTGCTTTTAGCGTTTTTTGCAAATGCTAACTTTCCACCTGCAACTAAATCTTCAATATAAGAATACTTCGTGTCGCCAGGTTCATCTGGGTTAAACTCATAAAAGTTATCCGTTAATGGATTTTTCCCAAACCTGGTCAATGCAAACAGTTCCTTATTTAAATTTGTGAAGTGATCAGACGATGCATTAAAATTACTGCGTGGCTTAAAAACGCTATAAGTCGGCAAAGCATCATTCCAAAGAAAAACCTGCTTTGCGTACAAAAATATCGAGTCTTTGGTCAGTTCGTTTCTGTCGGAAGTTGGAGTTGGCGTTTCTTCTTTCTTAGCCTCAATTTTATCTTTCTTACAGCTTGCGACCAACAGCAGGATAATTAATGAAGCGAATGATAATATGGATGAAAAATTTTTCATTAAAGTTTTTCTTTTAGAAACGTAAAACGCTGATTTACGGTTTTTTATTCTTTGCAAAGTTATTTAATCTGAAAAAAAGCTACCGCAGCAAGTTCAGCTAATTTCTTGTGTTCATTTGTATGACCTACAAATGCTGCGTCATCGTTTGCCAAATTGTTTTCGGTTAAAAGATGATTTAAAGCCAATAAAGGTTGCTCGGCAGAAAACTCATCAATAAAATAAACTTTCAGGTATTTATCCAAACCGTCCCATTCGGTCTGCTTTATTTTGTTGAGCTGCTGCTCGGGCGTACCGGCTGTTAAAATGTAGATGTCTGTTCGGTTTATTACCAATTCTTGCAATAAATCCAACGATTCTTTATACAACAACAGTTTTAGCGGGAGTTTTGCGTTTGTAAACAATAAAGCCAAGTTGTCTTTGAATTTAGCGTTTATCCCAAAGGTTTTGGCAACCTCATCAAACATGTCTTCATTGCCATGCAGATCATACCGTTTTTTGATAAAGCTGATCAATTCTTCTGCCGGCGGAAAGGCTTCAAGATATTCTATGAAATTACAGAACAGGTAGTACACCTGCAAATCGTAGTCTTTTTGGGGAAAAAGCACATCATCTAACTCAAAAATTAGCGCTTTTTTAGCTGGGCTGATGTCGGCAAATTTTAACATTATAAAGTGGCATTAACAATTCTTAAAATATTTTGATTGCAGATGGCAATGTGGTAAAAGCCTTTGCATTTTTTGTTTTGAACAACTGATCTTATAGCTTCAGAAACGTTCTGATTCAAATTGCTACAACTCTGGATATTTTGGCCATCAATCAGCACAAAGTACTGGCTCAAATCGCCTGACAAAGGATATAAATCTATGAACTGAAAATTACTTTGGTTAAACCATCTGCCCAATTGTGTAAAATTGATGGTTTCAACTTGATTCCAAATCTGTAAATTATCTTTAACAGCATCATCAATCACAATTATACCACCTCTTTTATCCGCACTAGCGATTGCTATTTTTTGGTTTGGATACCCTAAAGCGATTAAACCAGTTGAAAGTGCCGAAAACGAATCTACTATTTTATTAGATGCGTTAAGCTCCGTAAGCTCATCTGCGCCAAGCATAACCTCAATTCCAAATTCCTCAAACAGCACTAAGCTTATCGATAAATCTCTAGCTTCTTCTAATTTTAATGGAAACACTTTTTCAATCTGATGATCCAAACAGAATTTCAAAATTTCATGAGCTAACGAACTGCTATCTGTTCTGGGATAATCGTTAAAATGGTCGCCAAATAAGACGTCATCATCTGTTAAAAGGGAAGATAACTGAAAACTTGCAACATGTTTTGATGTGGTAATTAAAACTTTCAAACCTTAGTTATTGTAGATTAAACCATCTTTCATCACAATTTTTCGATCCGCCATGTCCGCCAATTCTTCATTATGGGTCACAATCACAAAAGTATGGTTGAAGCGATCCCGTAAATCAAAAAATAATTGATGCAGTTCCTTAGCGTGTTGCGAATCTAAATTCCCCGAAGGTTCATCGGCCAAAATCAAATCAGGTTGGTTAATTAACGCTCTGGCAACAGCCACACGTTGTTGTTCGCCACCCGACATTGCCGCTGGTTTATGATGCGCTCTGTCTTTTAAACCTAACAAAGTCAAAAGTTCCATTGCTCTTTTTTCAGCTTCGGCCTTTGGAGTTTTTGCGATAAACGCTGGGATACAAATATTTTCCAACGCAGTAAACTCGGGCAATAAATGATGAAACTGAAAAATAAAACCGATATTTTTATTCCTGAAAGCACTTAAAGCTTTTGCATTTAGCTTGGTTATGTCGGCATCTTTGATAAAAACTTCTCCTTTATCAGCTTTGTCCAACGTTCCTATGATGTGCAACAACGTACTTTTTCCGGCACCAGACGCACCTACAATACTTACCACCTCCCCTTTTTTGATCTCTAAACTTACGTTTTTAAGAATTTGGAGCTCTCCATAGTTCTTTACAATATTTAAAGCTTTCAGCATTTTTCAAAAATAGAGAAAAGTATTATGATAAAAAGGCTAAAAAAATCAAATTAATAGCATTTCCGTTTCCTTTATTAGCATGGTATTCGTAATTTCACGTCAAATTTTTAGAAGATGAACATTCACGAATATCAAGGTAAACAAATTCTTAAAAGTTTTGGTGTTAGGATACAAGAAGGTATTGTAGCTGATACACCAGAACAAGCTGTAGAAGCTGCCAAAAAACTGAAAGAAGATTACAATTCTGATTGGGTTGTAATTAAGGCACAAGTTCACGCTGGTGGCCGAGGTAAAGGTGGCGGTGTAAAGCTGGCTAAAAATTTAGAGGAGGTAAAACAAAGAGCGACCGATATTTTAGGGATGCAATTGATTACGCCACAAACAAGTGCAGAAGGTAAATTAGTGCGTAAGGTTTTAGTTGCGCAGGATGTTTATTATCCTGGCGAATCTGAAACTCAAGAGTTTTATGTATCTGTGCTTTTGAACCGTTCTACAGGTAAAAACATCATTATGTATTCTACCGAAGGTGGAATGGACATTGAAGAAGTTGCTGAACATACACCTCATTTGATTTTCAAAGAAGAGATTGACCCTAAAGTAGGTTTACAAGGTTTTCAAGCTCGTAAAATAGCTTTCAATTTAGGTTTATCTGGTGCTGCGTTTAAAGACATGACTAAATTTATAGCATCGCTTTACAAAGCTTACGAGGCTACCGATTCTGCCATGTTTGAAATTAACCCGGTGTTAAAAACATCTGACGATAAAATTTTAGCT
Organism: Sphingobacteriales bacterium; assembly: GCA_038235745.1. Lineage (GTDB taxonomy): Bacteria > Bacteroidota > Bacteroidia > Sphingobacteriales > Sphingobacteriaceae > Pseudopedobacter. The sequence continues at coordinate 6,376 of JBBSTQ010000076.1, read as the reverse complement.
GTTGATGCTAAAGTTGATTTAGATGACAACGCACTTTTTCGACACCCAGATTATGCAGCAATGCGTGATACGGATGAAGAAGATGCAACCGAAGTTGAAGCATCTGCAAGCAATCTTAATTATGTGAAATTAGATGGAAACGTTGGTTGCATGGTTAACGGGGCTGGTTTAGCAATGGCAACAATGGATATTATTAAGATTGCTGGTGGCGAGCCTGCAAACTTTTTAGACGTTGGTGGAACTGCAAACGCTACAACTGTTAAAGCTGCTTTCAACATTATTTTAAAGGATCCTAACGTTAAAGCTATCTTAATCAATATTTTTGGTGGGATTGTTCGTTGCGACAGAGTTGCGCAAGGTGTAATTGATGCTTACAAAGAAATGGATAATATCAACGTTCCAATTATTGTAAGATTACAAGGTACAAATGCTGTTGAAGCGAAAAAACTGATTGACGATTCTGGATTGAAAGTATTCTCTGCAATTTTATTGAAAGAAGCAGCTGATTTGGTAACAGAAGTTTTAGCCGAGCAAGCTTAGTTATTGAAGAATAAGGCTTAAAGCTCAAGGCGGAAGCGGAAGGCATTGAACGAATAAAAAAATCCCGATTGAAAAATCGGGATTTTTATTTTGAGGGTGCGATAAACTCAGAGTAAATTCCTCGCACTAATATTGGACTTGATTTTAAAAAAGAACCCTTAGAAAATGAACAACCCAGACCATATTATATACATCTGTACTGGTAGTAAGTGCGATAAAAAAGATGCAAAAGAAACCTATAAAAAAGCAAAAAAGCTAATCAAAAGTGCAAAAGGGAAAAGTATAGAAATTATAAAAACGGAGTGTACTGATAGGTGTAAAATGGCGCCGGTGGCTTGCTTTCAGCCGGAGAATAAGTGGGTTCTTAATTATAAACAAGATGAAATATTGAATAAGATACTTCACCTAGCCGAAAAAAAATCTTAGCCTTGTTCGCTAGAGTAGCTAATTTTGGTAACTGCTTTATCAATTTCCCAATGCCCTGTACCATCTTCGCCGATAACGTCAAACAATTCTACTGCTCTTCTGGCTACGTATTCTTCTTCGCGTTGCTCTCTTAAAAACCAGTTTAAAAACTCCACAGTTACAAAGTCTTGTTCTTTATGGCAAGCTGCAGCAATTTTTTTTATGGATTGTGTAATGGCAATTTCAGTTTCCAATGCGAATTCAAAAACTTCTCTAAAGCTCTCAAATTCATGTTTTAAAGCACTAACTTCTGGCGACATAGCCTGTCCGCCCATATCTAACAAGTATTTGAACAACTTAAGCTGATGCGACCTTTCTTCTGATGCTTGGTTGAAAAAGTAGTCGGCAGAATTATCAAAACCATTTTGATCACACCATGATGACATGGCTAAGTATTGAGCACTAGAATGTGCTTCCTTTTTTATTTGATTGTTTAGCAAAGTCTCCACTTCTGCAGATACTAAACTTTTAACACGAAGTAAATCTTTCATAATGTTGAATTTTACACTAAACTACACATTACAAATTGAATGCAGATGTTTTACGCTAATACAGAATTAAACTAATTAAGCAAAAACAGCGTAGTGCAATCTGTCTCTTATAACCTGGTTAACGTGAAGATTAAAAAAGGTTTGGTCTAACAGCTCCCGAAATCGGATAATTTGTAACGGATTCAAGATGTAACAATAAAACGTGGTAGAAATGGTAACGATTTCTGTTCCAGACGGATTTAGCGAATCAACATCAAAAATTTCTTCAATACGGAAACTTGCCAGTTGTTTTTTTAACTGATAAAGGTTTCTTACGCTGTATTTCGCCCGCTTCCCTTCAAATTCTACATAAAAACAAGAATCAAAATCTGACTGAAAAACAGCGCCCGAAGCGTTTCTGAATATTTCCTCTAAACCTGTACTTGCCATAACACAAAAGTAACTCAATTTAGATTAAATCCAAATAAAAGCTAGGAAATTTTCTCGGCCAAAAGCTTCATTTCCGTATGTGGCGCATGTTTTTCATAAAGAACCGAATAAACCGCACTTACAATCGGCATACGCACCTGATGAATTTTATTGATTTGGTGGATGCAATTGACTGCATAATACCCTTCGGCAATCATATTCATTTCTAATTGTGCAGAGCGGACTGTGTAACCCTTGCCAATCATGTTACCAAACGTACGGTTTCTGCTAAACTGCGAATAAGCCGTTACCAGCAAATCGCCCAAATAAGCTGATTCTTTAATATCGCGATCAATTGGGTGTATGGCATCTACAAAACGGCTCATTTCTTGAATGGCGTTAGAAATCAGCACCGCCTGAAAGTTATCTCCAAAACCAACTCCGTGGCAAATACCGCTGGCAACAGCGTATATGTTTTTCAAAACTGCACTGTACTCTGTTCCATAAATATCGTCTGAAACTTTGGTTTTGATGTACCTCGTTGTAATTAAAGAAGAAAAATAATTTGCTAAGTGATCATCCTGACAAGCAATTGTCAAATAGCTCAACTTTTCTAGCGCAACTTCTTCCGCATGACAAGGTCCACTGATCACTACAATATTTTTTAAAGGAACATCGTAAGTTTCATGGATGAAATCGCCGATAATTTGATTAGCATCCGGTACGATGCCTTTAATTGCCGAAACAATCTTTTTACCTTTTAAATCTTCTTTTGTGATTCCTATTAAAGCATCCTTTAAAAAGGCAGCCGGCACATTTAGCACAATAATATCCACCGAAGAAATCACTTTCTTAATATCTGTCGATACGTTATTAGCATCCACTTTTAACTCTACCGATGACAAATATTTGGGGTTATGCTTGAACTGAGCAATATGATCTACCGAATTTTGATCCCGCAACCACCAAAAAATCTCTTTTTCTACTATATTATCAGAAAGCATTTTCACGATCGCCGTTGCCCAGCTACCGCCTCCTATTATCGCTATTCTGTTTTTTTCCTTATCAATCATTACAATATCTCAGATAAATCGCACTAAAAATGCAGATAGCTACAAATTAAATAAATCTTTCCGAAAATCAATTAAATCCTGCTTTCTTCATCTTTTAAAAACGCTTGATAATTGATTTGCTCGTCTGAAAATATTGATAATTCAAGACTGATTATGACACTAACTTGTTGACAAACAGAAATTTGTTAACAAATAAATCACACAGTTTTAATGAGAATTCAAATTTAAATCGCTTATTTTCATAAACCTCAATAATGGGTTTAATAAAATAACCATTATGTCTTGGAAAAAATTCAGCGGAGAAAGCCTACAACTTCCCATTTTACAAGAAGTTGAAAAAACCATCGAAAGAGAATACGATTTAGGCAACCGACTAAAAGTTTGTATCGGTACAGATTCGCAGGTAAAAGGTAAAGTGACTGACTTTGCGACCGTAATCGTTTTCTTGAGAGAGCAGAAAGGTGGCTTTATGTTCATCAACCAGGAACGGACAGCACAGAAGATGAGCATAAAAGAACGAATGCTAGCCGAAGTTCAAAAATCAATTGAATGTGCTTATGCAATTTGCCCGTTACTCGACTTGTACGATGTGGATTTGGAGGTACATGCAGACATCAATACCAGTCCTAGTTTTAAATCGAACGTTGCTTTGCATGAAGCCATGGGCTATATTTTAGGAATGGGCTTTGTGTTTAAGGCTAAACCTGAGGCCTTTGCGAGTTCGTATTGTGCGAATAAAATGGTTCAGTAATAGTAAAAGTTTTCATAAAATCCAGCAACAGAAAGACAGAACAGTGCAACGTAGATGTTCAACGAAATGTGCAAACTTTGCTCGTGAGATTTCTCCTTTTGTCGAAATGACGCAAGGCATAGAACAAACGCCTACCCTTTTTTCATCATAACTCAGTGTACTTTGTGAAAAACTCCGTTACCTCTGTGGTTAAACCAATTGCCTCTATTAATTAAAAACTATTTACTATCGCAATTGTTAAACGATACATGAAAACTTACCATAAATTTTTTGAACAAAAATTACCAATTTCCCTAACAGAGGCTTGGGATTTTTTCTCTTCCCCACTTAATTTATCTAAAATCACTCCGCAAAGCATGAGTTTTCAAGTGACTTCAGATTATACGGAGAACACGAAAATGTACGAAGGCATGATCATTACCTATAAAGTTTCGCCTTTGTTAGGAATAAAAATGGACTGGATGACGGAGATTACCACCGTAAAAGAAAATCAATATTTTATTGATGAGCAACGTTTTGGTCCGTTTAAGTTTTGGCACCACGAACATCATTTTGAGAAAATTGATGGCGGAGTTTTAATGAAAGATAGATTGAGTTACGGTATTCCTTTCGGGTTTCTCGGTCAAATAGCAAACGCGATAATTGTTGATAAACAAACGCAGGGGATTTTTGATTATAGAGAGATAGCTGTGGAGAAAATGTTTGGGGTTTATTAGTTGGCTATTTGGTTACTGCAAGTACATTAAGTTTTTTTTATAGAAATCACAAATTTTTAAAAAGTTTTGTTGTATTACCGAAAACAATTTTATTTTTGGGTAAAAAAAGCATGAACACTATATTAATAGGAGTGATTTCCGGTATTATATCATCATCAATATTCTATATTTATCTTTTACTGCTACGACCGAATATTGAAATAGCATCGGACATTTGTAACCAAACTGGAGAAGTTGGAGGTTTTTTTGGTTTCAAAATTGTAAATAATTCTATCTTTTTTGATCTTGTGGATATAGAGGCTGAAATAGTGTTAAAAACTCCATTTAATACGACAGGTGGTCAGAATTATAAATTTCAAACAATAAGACTCAATAAGGATAAAATAAAAGTGCTCCCAAAGCGTTCTAAAAAGAATCATGAACAGGGAGGGAGTTATGCATTAATTCTTTGTACAACGGAAAATATATTGAATTTATGGACTACAGAACATCAGCATATAGAATTACATGTTTTCGCTAGACATTCTTTTTCTGGATCTTGTAAAAATTTTACAAAAAAATACTTTACAACTGCAAATATTAAAAAAGGAATGTTTAAGTTCGGGAAAGATTTAGAAATTTCTTAATATTAGTTAATAGTTAAACTTTTAAAAATATACTGAAATGAATAACGATACTATAGCTATATAATAACACAAGGTTTTTATAAAAAAATGTAAGTAAATTAAAAAGCCACCTCGTTAAAACGAGGTGGCTTTAGTGCGCTCTACAGGAATCGAACCTGTACCGTAAGAACCGGAATCTTACATTCTATCCATTAAACTAAGAACGCATTTCTTTTTAAACGTTAAATCTAAAGTGCATAACATCGCCGTCTTCTACTACGTATGTTTTACCTTCAACACCTAGTTTACCAGCATCTTTACAAGCATTTTCTGAACCTAAAGTCACAAAATCATTGTACTTTATCACTTCCGCTCTAATAAATCCTTTTTCAAAATCACTGTGGATTACGCCTGCCGCTTGAGGTGCGGTAAAACCTTTGGTAATTGTCCAAGCTCTTACTTCTTGCACACCGGCTGTAAAGTAAGTATATAAATCTAACAAACGGTAAGCCGCTCTAATCAATTTTGCCACACCAGATTCTTTCAGGCCTAAATCGTCCAAAAACATCGTCCGTTCTTCGTAATCTTCTAGTTCGGCAATTTCAGATTCGATCTTAGCGGAGATAATTAACACCTCTGCATTTTCATCTTTTACAGCGTCTTTTACCAAATCAACATATTTGTTGCCTGTATTTACCGATGCCTCATCTACGTTACAAACGTATAAAACTGGCTTTATCGTTAGCAGACTTAAATCCTCAATAAATTCAAAATCGTCTTCAGTAATGGAAGCTGTACGAGCTGCGTTGCCCGTTTCTAAGTGAGTTTTCACGATTGACAGGATTTCAAAAGTACGTTTGGCATCTTTATCATTTCCGGTCTTCGCCATCTTCTCCACTTTTTGGATGCGCTTACTTACCGTATCCAAATCTTTCAACTGTAATTCTGTATCAATAATTTCTTTATCACGAATTGGATCAACAGAACCGTCAACATGGATAACGTTGTCATCTTCAAAGCATCTTAAAACATGGATGATGGCGCTTGTAGCTCTAATGTTTCCCAAAAATTGATTTCCCAATCCTTCGCCTTTTGAAGCACCTTTTACCAAACCGGCAATGTCAACTATCTCAATTGTGTTTGGTACGATACGTTGTGGTTTAACCAACTCTGTAAGTTTAGTTAATCGATCATCCGGAACGGTAATTACACCAATATTGGGTTCAATGGTACAAAAAGGGAAGTTAGCCGCTTGAGCTTTTGCATTAGAAAGACAATTAAAAAGAGTAGATTTTCCAACGTTTGGCAAGCCAACTATTCCGCACTG
>JBBSTQ010000075.1:0-11207 GCA_038235745.1 Sphingobacteriales bacterium | reverse complement strand
TCTTTTGCTCCAGTTCCATCGCAAGTATTACAAAGCACTTGTTTATTGACCTTTATTTTCTTTTCGACGCCGTTTGCTACTTCTTCCAAAGTCAGTTTTACCTTGATTCTAAGGTTGGTTCCTTTTTGTACCCTTCTTCCACTGCCACGAGACTGACCGCCTCCGCCGAAGAAACTATCGAAAGGGCTTCCGCCACCACCACCTCCACCGAAAATATCTCCAAATTGGCTGAAAATATCGTCCATATTCATGGAACCACTCCCGTAACCACCAAAACCTCCTTGCGCACCGGCATGGCCAAACTGGTCGTACCTTTGCTTTTTCTCCGGATTACTTAAAATCTCGTAAGCTTCGGCTGCTTCTTTAAACTTATCTTCAGCACTTTTATCATCCGGATTTTTATCCGGGTGAAATTTAATAGCCTGTTTACGATATGCTTTTTTTATCTCGTCTGCTGGGGCATTTTTAGTTACACCTAATATATCGTAATAATCTCTTTTACTCATATTTTTTTATTTATAGCGAGGTGATAATGATTGAATGATAGAATTTTGAATGATAGAATAGCTCATATAATAAATCAGTAAATAAAAATATTTTATCACTTGCTAAACATTCAATCCTTCACTCATTCTCTCCTTCAATTATTAATCTCTTACGCTCCAACTATCACTTTCGCAAACCGGATAACTTTGTCGTTAAGCATGTAACCTTTTTCTGCTTCGTCAATTATTTTTCCTTTTAAATCTGGAGTTGGAGAAGGGATACTAGTTATTGCCTCATGTATGTCAGCATCAAACGGTTGCCCAATAGATTGCATTGGTTTTAGACCTTTTTGAGCCAATAACGACGTCAACTTGTTTTGGATTAGTTCTACGCCTTCTTTCACTGGTTTAACTTCTGCCGCGTTTTCCATAGCTTTAGACGCTCTTTCAAAGTCATCCAAAATAGGAATTAGAGCAGCAATTACATCCTTTCCTGCAGTTTGTAAAAGCTCAATACGTTCTTTAGTTGTACGACGTTTGTAGTTGTCAAATTCGGCATATAAACGAACATATTTGTCGTTCAGCATTGTAACCTCAGCTTTCAACTTGTCTGTCTCGCTAATTTCTATATCTTCTGGTTGGTTAACTCTTGCTTCATTAACCTGCTCCATTTCATCGCTAACCTCTTCATGGTTATGCGCTTCTTCGTTGTGGTCTGTCATTTTGCTACTTTCTTCTGTTTCTGAAACCTTTTTTCTCTTAAACATGGGTATTTGTTATAACATGGGCAAATCCCAAACATGCTGCCATTTAACGAAAACAGCCAACCTGTCAGTTTTGAAATTCAAAAACTCACAAATTGGCTGAACAAATTTCAGTCTGCTTTGAAATATATATATTTAAACGGTTGCGTCTTCTAATACTCGTCCGTTTTCGCACTTTATAATTCGGGAAGGAAAGGTGCGGATAATGTGATAATCATGCGTCGCCATTAAAACAGCAGTACCCGATTGACTAATTTGGCGCAATAAAATCATTATTTCTTCTGATGTTTCGGGATCTAGGTTTCCGGTTGGCTCATCTGCCAAGATTAACTCAGGGTCGTTAAGTAAAGCCCTTGCTACAACTACTCTTTGTTGCTCGCCACCAGAAATTTCGTGGGGCATCTTCTTCATTTTACTGCGAAGGCCCACTTTTTCCAAAACATCTTTTATTCTTTCGTTGATTAGATTCTTGTCTTTCCAGCCAGTAGATCGCAAAACAAAAGCTAAATTTTCTTCGATACTTCTGTCGGTAAGTAACTGGAAATCCTGAAAAACAATTCCTAATTTTCTTCTTAAAAAAGGAACCTCATTTTCTTTTAAATCTTTGAGCTCATAACCTACCACTTGGCCTTCGCCATTGATAATATGCAAGTCGCCATAAATTATTTTAAGTAAACTGCTTTTTCCTGAGCCGGTTTGCCCAATCAAATACACAAACTCGCCAGTATCAACGTGTAGGTTTACGTTTGAAAGCACTAAATGCTTTTGCTGAAAAATATCAATATTGTTAAGTTTTATTACCGTATTGCCAACCATTAAATGTCTAGTTTTAAAATTTTCCCGAATGGTAAGTCCTTTACCGCATCCATAATATAAGTAACCTTATCAGCAAGTCCAATTTTTTCTAAGGACTTGTCTGGTCTATCCACTCTAAAATAAGCCAAAAGCGTAAAGTGATCGTCCCTCAACTGCACATAATCTGGTATTTTTGCTACCCCTTTTACTTTAATTACATACATTACGACTGTTTTTTAGCTTAATTACAAAGGTAAAATTTTTTGCGTGCCTGTGTCCAATAATTTAAATTCAGTTTAACGCCGTTAAAAAAGCGATGGTATCTATGCCGTCTGCATAATCCCAAAGTTTAGGGCTTTGGCTTTCGCCGAGTTTTACTTTTGAGGCGTCAAAATCGATATCCATATTAGAGACAACTACCTGAATATTTTCTTGCTCTGCATTTATATATTCAACCGCTTTTTCATTAGATTCATATTCCTGATAAAAAACCGCAGATAGGGGCGAAGTTAGTTTTTCGCTTTCCGTCACTAATAAAAAACCATTATCAAAGTGTTTGTTTTTATTGATAAGGTATACTGATTTATTGTAATCGTAATTATTTTGGTATTTATGATGATTTAAAATCTTGTTGAATGGTTCAATTGCTTCAAAAAACGGAACAAAATTATAATCTTTTGGCACTAATAATTTAGATACATTTCTGCAACCCAAACCATAATAATCAAAAATATCGTTCCCCAGCTGGTGCAATTCTTCTTTAGTTTCTGAACCAGATAATAAAGCAATGCTGTTTCTGTTTTTACGGATGATATTTGGAACTTTAGAAAAGTAATAGTCGAAATACCGAGCACTATTGTTGCTCCCTGTTGCTATTACAGCATCGAAATTAACCAATCTATCCACAAATTTGATTTGACTTTCAAATTCAGGCTCCATTTCTATCAGTTTTTTAAGCAAAAAAGGAATCAGGTTGTCATCCTGCGAAGACAGCTTTATCAATGCAATATTACCGGTTAAAAGCACTGCCAATATATCATGGAAGCCAACCAAAGGTAGGTTTCCGGCCAATATTAATCCAACTTGTTTTGGGTTTTCAGAGTTAATGTGATATTCTGATAACCAAGTAGTTAATTCGCTTTCATTTAGCATTTTGCCGTTGGCAAGTATCGCTTTATTTACTTCTTCTGGGGTAAACCATCCGTTTTTGTGTTTGGCACTATCGGTCAAGATCTGCAATTGTTCGTTTGTTTGAAGCATATAAATGCCCAACTTACCAATTGCTGCTATTCTGTTTTCTTTACTAAAATTCGACATTCTTGAAATTCAAATCCTTAAAATGTGTTATATTTGCCAATAAATAAGAAATACAAAAGTACGTTTATAGACGTAACAAAAAATAAGATATGGCAATTATAATTACAGACGAGTGCATTAACTGCGGAGCTTGTGAGCCAGAGTGCCCAAATAATGCAATATATGATGCGGGGCAAGCTTGGAAGTTTTCTGAGGGCACCAATTTAAAAGGCGTTATTGATTTTGGCGATGGCGAAACGCTAAATGCTGATGAAGTGCAATCTGCAATTTCTGATGAGGTTTATTACATCGTTCCGGATAAATGTACAGAATGCAAAGGTTTTCATGATGAGCCACAGTGTGCTGCCGTTTGCCCAGTAGATTGCTGTGTGGATGATGAAGATGTAAGAGAAACTGAAGAAGAATTATTGGCTAAAAAGGCTTGGTTGCACCAAGAAGCTTAGTCTCTGAAATATAATTTGGAGCACCTGCCATTGGTAGGTGCTTTTTTTATGATAATATTTTTGATTGTTTAATTTTTTATATTTGATGACCATGTTATCATTCACAGAAGAAAACTACTTAAAAGCACTGCTAAAAATCACGATTGACAATAGCGTGGAAGAAGTAGGAACTAATGAATTGGCTGCACAGCTTGATGTTAAACCAGCTACGGTAACCGATATGCTTAAAAAACTGAAGGAGAAAAAGTTGATTAACTACCAGAAATATGGCAAGATTGGTTTAAATGATGATGGCAGAAAGGTTGCTATAGAAATTTTACGCAAACACCGCCTTTGGGAAACTTTTTTGTACGAAAAACTGGATTTCAATTGGGATGAAGTGCATGAGATTGCCGAGCAGTTGGAACATATTAAAAGCGCAAAGCTGATCAATAAACTAGACGCGTTTTTAGACTTCCCTCAGTTTGACCCTCATGGCGACCCCATACCGACGGAAAACGGCGAGTTAAAAGTGGTTTATAAAAAAACTTTAGCAGACACTGCCGTTGGCGATACTTGTAGATTGGCTGCAGTAAAAGATAATTCTGCTGCGTTTTTACAATACGTTGTTAAAGCCGGACTTGGGTTAAGTAGCATGATTAAAGTGGTTGAAAGGCAGGAATTTGATGCGATGTTGCAAATTGAGGTTGATGGGAAAACTCATCACGTGAGTGCGAAGTTTGCGGAGAATATTTTTGTGGTGTAATTCTCCATCGTTCTGTAGCACCATAGTTCCGTTAGAATGCGGACTTAATACTGATTTTGTACATCTCTGAGAAGAGCTTCTTGATAGCTGTTGGTAACTCGGCTTCCTTTGTGTCTAAATCTACGCACTTTTCTTTTATTTAGCTGGCCTAATTAACATGATTCCAAAGCAAATAGTCCATATTGATTTAGATTCTTTTTTTGTTTCTGTGGAGTGCCGTAAAGATCCAAGTTTACGTGGAAAACCAGTTGCAATAGGAAGTACAAATGGTAGGGGAGTGGTTTCTTCCTGCAGTTACGAGGCTAGGAAATTTGGGGTTCACTCAGCAATGCCTTGTAGGCAGGCGCAAAAACTTTGTCCGGAAATCATTTTTATCTCCAGCGATTTTTCTGCATACGCTGATGCCTCAAAGGAAGTAACCCAAATTATTGATGAAGCTGTTCCGTTATTTGAAAAAAGTTCTGTCGATGAGTTTTATATCGATTTAACGGGGATGGATAAGTTCTTTGGGACTTTGAAATATGCGGTGGAGCTTCGGGAAAGAATCATCAAGGAAACCCAGCTTCCAATTTCTTTCGGATTATCTAAAAACAAAACAGTTTCTAAAATAGCGACAGGTTTTGCTAAGCCTAACGGTTACAAACATGTTGATTACGGCACAGAAAAAGCTTTTTTAGCACCAATGGCGGTCTCCAAAATCCCGATGATTGGAAAGAAAACCACTGAGAAACTTAACGAAATGGGATTGCATACGATTGCTGATTTGCAAAAACTATCGAGAAGCTCTTTAGTTGCTAGTTTTGGGAAACAAGGCATTGTGATTTATCAAAAAGCTAACGCTTTAGATGAGAGCGAGATCACGCAGTATGTTGATCGCAAATCAATCAGTACGGAACACACTTTTGGTGATGACACCGATGACACCGATGCTTTGGAAACGATTATTATTTCTATGACAGAAGAACTTTGTTACAAGATGAGAAACGAAAACTTTGTTACGGGCAACATTAGTGTTAAAATAAGATACGAAGACTTTAGCACTTTTAATCAGCAAATAAAGGTTAGCTATACTTCTGCAGATCATTTACTGATAAAGCAGGTAAAACAACTATTCCACAAGCTTTACCAGAAAAAAAGATTTGTGCGGTTGATTGGAGTTAGGCTTTCTGACTTAACCAGAGGTCATCATCAGATCCACTTATTTGATGATAGCGAGAACCAGATTCAGCTTTATAACGCTTTAGATGCCATCAATAATAAATATGGAGTTAAGACAGTTCACAGAGCTACAACAACGTCTGTTGAAGTAAAGTCTCATAACCCATTTGGGAAAGAGTAGATTAAATATTTTCTATCGAAATTTTACTTAAAATCGAAAGAGCCGATTGGTCGTTCTCAATCGGGTCTTTCGTTATGTATTGAATAAAGTTTTAAAATCTAACTCCAAAGGTAAGTGAAGCTCGGTTTATTCTTGTGTCAATTGTAGTAGCTGGCTCATTGCCGTCACTTAAAGAATAGTTTGAATAATTCAAAGTACTGTTGCTATTTATCAAAGCAGCATCTAAATAGTAGTTGCCAAATCTATATCCTACGCCTCCAGAGACAGAATTGATGGTATAATCTTTATCTTCTAAATTCTTGTAAGGGTTTCCGTTTGAGCGAAAGCCAGCTCTAAGCAAGAAGCTTTGATTTAATTTAAACTCACCACCTAAACTATAATTGATTGCACTTTGATATAATTCATTTATTTCTCTTCTGGTATCCATATCAGTCCCGTTGTTATCAGAAGAAAATTGGATCGATGAGTAATCCACAACGCCAACATCAGCTGAAATGAAACCACGCTTTCCAACGAAATAAGAAATTCCCCCACTTAAACGCAAGGGGGTTCTTAAAGAATAATCGTAAGGATAAGAATCATCTCCACTAACACGCGTTCTCCGATCTAAAAAAGATTCTGAGTAATTGTCATTAACTGTGTACCAAGTAGGTGATTCAAATGATAAACCAACTTGCAACTCACTAACGGGTTTAAAAATAGCTCCAAATTTTAGGTTGATTCCAGAACCCTCCGTGTCAAAATATTTAATATAATCAACATCATAATCGTTTGTTGATGCAGAACCAGGGGTTTGATAAACACCGACTTCATTTACTCTTTCTGTTGAGGTGTAGTTAAAGTTAGCCAAACCTAAACCAGCACCCAAAAACAATTTATTACTGATATTGAAGCCAAGTGAAAAGTCGATATTATTGTTCCCACCCTTTCTATTAATGTCGTAATATTGGTCAGAATCATCCGAAGTGATTGCTACATAGGGATCAGAGAACGTGTCATCGTAGGAAGTTAGATTAGCACTATTGGCCGCTCTATTAACACGGGACAAAAGCCGTTGTGGCGATGCTGGAAAGGAATTTTCATCAATGTCTAAATTAGATTTTTGCGTAAACAAATCTCCAAGACCATTTGCAGTGGTTATGCCCGTAAAGTTAAAATCATTGTTAAAGTTAGCTCTTTGCTGATAGCCAATCCCCAAATTTACACTTAACAGCCCCTGCTTAGCATCTCCTACTTTGTGCGTTCTGGCATGGAAAACAACGCCTAAATTGTTTAGATTTAAGTTGCTTTTACTTAAACTGGAGTTTGTACCAAAGGCATTTACCTTTTTTTCGGAAAAGTTGATAGTTGGTGTCAAACTGAATTCGGACTTGGTAAACATTCCTAAACCAGCTGGATTTCCATAAATAGAACTCATTGTACCACCAATGGAAACTTGTGTTCCGCCCATTGCTCCAAAACGAGCATCAGTACTATTCTCAAATTGGGAAAACCTGAGTGCATCACCACTATATTGCGCATTAGCGGAGTTGGCAGCTACCACCGCAATGGTAGCAAATATTATATTTTTAAATTTCATAGTTAGTTTTAATTAACGTGATGGACGTCCTCCAGAAGATGAACCGCCACCACCGCTTGATGACCCTCCACCACTGCTTGACGGACTTGATGACGAGCTACCACTACTCTGTGGCGACCTTGATGGCGTATAACTAGGCGAGTCCCCTCTGCTAGGCCTGCTTGTTGGTTCAGAAGTTCTTCCTTCTGAGCCACTGCTTCTTGATGGGCGTGACGGCCTAGTACTTGGTTGACTTTGTGGTTGCCCTTCTGTTCTTCTTTCAGTTGATGAACCTGATGAACGGGTTGGTCTTCCATATGGGCTGTAGCCAGTATTCCTATTTGCTCCCTCAGCTCTTGTTCTTGGGCTATCGCTCATGGGATTTGGTCTGGTAGCCCTGCTTGGCGGAAGCGGAATTCTTCCACTTCTTTCGCCACTGCCAGTATTGTCATAGCTTCCTCTTGGACGAGGATTTTGATTTTGCGCTACACCAAAATTTCCACCCCAACCGTTATTGTAACCCCAACCGTTATTGAATCCAAATCCATTGTTGAAACCCCAACCGTTATTGAATCCAAATCCATTGTTGAAACCCCAGCCGTTGTTAAATCCCCAACCAAAGTTAGCACCCCAGCCAAAATTACCGCCCCAACCGTTATTGAAACCCCAACCGTTGTTGAATTGGTTAAACATCAATGATCTATTAAAAAACGGGTCAAATGCATACTGATCCATATAAAAATAGTCTCTCCAACCATAATTATTGTTCCAATTGTTCCTGTCGAATCTCGACTCCTCTTGGTAGCCATCGTAATAGTAATCATCGTTACGGTCGTAGCCATTTCTATCCTGATATCGTTCGGGGTTTGTTCTAGCGGTGTAAGTGATAGGCACAGCTTCGACATCACTAAAATAAACATCGTCAGCATTTTGAGTTGCTAGTTGCTGAGTTGAACAGGATGCAAGCGTGGCAAGTAGCCCAGCTAGAAATAAGAAATTAATTTTATAGTGTGGTTTCATGGCTAAATAGGGTTATTGGTTTGAAGCTTTCCTAATTAAATTTATAACTTTGACCAAGTAAATATTATTATAAAAATACAAAAATTATTCCAAATAAAACATGAGTAAAGGCTTAACAAGCAGATCAGATGATTATTCTCAATGGAATAACTAATTAGTTACAAAAGCATATTTATCAGAACATTCTTCTGTTAGGGGCTGCATGGTAATTAAACCCTATGGTTACTCCATTTGGGAGAAAATGCAAGCAGTTTTAGACCAAAAATTCAAGGATACCGGTCATAGTAACGCTTACTTTCCTTTATTCATTCCAAAATCCTTTTTTTCTAAAGAGGCATCTCATGTTGATGGCTTTGCTACGGAGTGTGCGGTAGTTACTCACTATCGGTTAAAGAACGATGGCAAGGGCAATATTATTGTGGATGAGGATGCTAAGCTAGAAGAGGAATTGATTGTTAGACCGACGTCTGAAACTATCATTTGGAACACCTATAAAGGTTGGATTCAAAGTTACCGAGATTTGCCGATTTTAGTGAACCAATGGGCAAATGTAGTGCGTTGGGAAATGCGTACAAGGTTGTTTTTACGTACCACGGAGTTTTTATGGCAAGAAGGGCACACCGCACACGCAACTTCGGAAGAAGCTGTTGCCGAGGCAGAACAAATGTTACATGTTTACGCAGATTTTGCTGAAAACTACATGGCAATGCCCGTGGTTAGAGGAAAGAAAACTGCCAACGAACGCTTTGCAGGGGCTTTAGATACACTTTGTATTGAAGCATTAATGCAAGATGGTAAAGCCTTGCAAGCAGGAACTTCACACTTTTTGGGTCAAAATTTTGCTAAGGCTTTTGATGTTAAATTTGCCAATAAGGAAGGGAAATTGGAGTATGTTTGGGCAACATCCTGGGGTGTTTCCACACGGTTGATGGGCGCTTTAATTATGGCACATTCTGATGATCAAGGCTTAGTTTTACCACCGAATTTAGCTCCAATTCAGGTAGTAATTGTTCCCATTTACAAAGGAGACGAAGAGTTAGCAAAGATTTCTGAAGAGGTAGCAAAGATTACAAGCGCTTTAAAAGCCAAAGGAATTTCTTTTAAATATGACAATAGAGATACACAGCGACCTGGTTTTAAGTTCGCTGAGTACGAGTTAAAGGGTGTCCCTGTCAGGTTGGCATTTGGTGGTAGAGATTTAGAAAACAACACCATTGAAATGGCGAGAAGAGACACTCGTACTAAAGAAACAGTTTCCCGAGACGGAATTGCAGCTGTTATTGAGAAGCTTTTAGAAGAAATTCAAGCTAATATTTATAAAAAAGCGTTCGATTATCGTACAGAAATGACTACTGAAGTAAATTCTTACGATGAATTCAAGAAAGTGCTGACTGAAAAAGGTGGTTTTATAGCAGCTCACTGGGACGGGACACCAGAAACTGAATCGAGAATTAAAGAAGAAACAAAAGCGACGATCAGGTGTATTCCCTTAGATAATAAACAGGAAGCGGGGTTTTGTATGGTTACTGGAAATCCATCTAAAGAGCGAGTGCTGTTTGCGTTGGCGTATTAAAAAGCCTCATCCTAAATTCTTCTTCCCGATAGCTATTGAGAGAGAAGGATTTGCCTGTTTTATGGAAAGCCGTGAGGAGTAGAAAAAAAAATCATTATATGTATGGGGCTAAATAGTCAAAACCTGTTAAATTTAAAATGAAATGAAGAAAATACTTTTTTTAACTTTTGTTGTGCTTGTTTCTTTTAGCGCCTGTAAAAAATCTGGGGACAACGTTAAATATACTCAAGAGCAACTTAACGGCACTTGGGAAAGTATTACTAAAGATGAAAATGGTTGCGTTAATCAATTAGTGATCACTGCTAATTCTTTAAAAGAAACCACTGTTTGTACGGGGTCTTCAGGCACCATCACTTATGAAAATTATAGTTTTAACGGTTCAACCATCAGCGCAAAATTTGCAGGCGTAAATGTGGCTTACAAGGTAAACGAGTTGACGGCTACAAAATTAGTGGTCACCGCATCCGTTTTTGGTGAATCAAGTAAAGCAGAGTACAAGAAAAAATAAAATACAACCGTCTATGAAATTCGCAACTAAAGCAATCCATGCTGGTCAACAACCAGATCCCACAACGGGAGCTGTAATGACACCTATTTATCAAACTTCAACTTACTGGCAAAAATCTCCGGGAGATAATAAGGGATACGAGTATTCAAGAGGGACAAATCCAACTCGTAAAGCTTTGGAGGATTGCATGGCGGCATTGGAGAATTGTAAGTTCGGTTTGGCTTTCTCTAGCGGAATGGGGGCTACCGACGCTGTAATGAAAACCCTAATGCCGGGCGATGAAGTAATTACTGGCAACGATTTATACGGTGGTTCGTACCGAATTTTCACAAAAGTGTTTGCTAACTATGGCATCAAATTTCATTTTATTGATTTGACTAATCCAGATAATATTTTGGACTATGTTAATGAGAACACAAAAATGATTTGGGTAGAGACACCTACGAATCCTATGATGCAAATTATTGATATTGAAGCGGTATCAGCAATTACGAAAGAAAAAGGGCTAACGTTGGTAGTTGATAATACCTTTGCATCTCCTTACCTACAAAACCCGATAGATTTGGGTGCGGATTTAGTAATGCACTCTGTTACCAAGTACATTGCAGGTCACTCTGATGTAGTAATGGGTGCTTTGTTAAGCAATAACGAAGAGCTTTA
>JBBSTQ010000074.1:0-11225 GCA_038235745.1 Sphingobacteriales bacterium | reverse complement strand
GCATCCTAAAATTATAGAGGGATAACGTTAATAACTATAATTCAAGAGTCGTCGTGATGTTAAGCGATAGTGTGGCATAGGCATCCCTTCGGGAAAACATCTCACGAGCAACGTCACCATACTGTCTGACTACTTTTTTGTGAAATGTTTCGTTGTCACCCAACTTGACGACGTTTTTTACTTGTTGTTGTTCAAGCAGAGGCTCCTTTTCGGGACTCTGCGTTAGTGGTTCTTGATGAGGGTTTAGGTAGTACTACCTATCTCTTCTATACTGACGAGGCAAATCCTACTAGCACAGGGTCGTCTTCGACAGACCCTGCTAGGATGGAAAACCTGCTACTGAATAAAAAATCAAAAGTTGCTACTTCTGCAAAATAGAAAGCTGTCCCAAAACATCATTTTGTTTAATAAAGTATTCGTGGTCTTTACGGATGGCATTGTACACTTCATCAAAAAGCATCATATAGTTCCCTTTTTCCGATTCAACTTTTTCTTCTAAAACGTCTCCGTTATCGTCAAATGTGTAAAGAAATCCTTCATCGCCAGAATTTTCAATTCCGTATTTCTCATCATCCGGCTTCAACCCGGCCAAAAGCTGCGGTTCTTGAACGTCGGTTCGGTGTTTGGTCAGCGTACCGTTATTGCCATAAAAAACATAAGCGGGTTGCTGTTTTACTACCAACATATTTGTAGTGATAAAAACATTCAATCCGCCATCATATTTTAAATGAGCGTAGGCAATGTCGTCTACTTCAGTATTTGCCCTGTGTTTGCTGTAGGTTTTACGAAACTCGGATGGAATACCAAAAAGCGCAATGGCCTGGTCAATCATGTGTGCGCCCAAATCGTAAAAAATTCCTGCACCTGGAATAGGTTCTTCTTTGAAAGTTTTCTCGCTTATTTCGTTTCGATACCTATCAAAACGTAAATGTGCTTCAGCAATTTTGCCGAGCTTCCCAGACTTTACCACTTTTTGTACTGCTAAAAAGTCACTATCAAACCTGCGGTTTTGGTAAGCTAATACCTTTAACCCTTTTCTAAATGCCAAGGAAAAAAGTTCTTCTGCTTCTGCTTTAGTTACTGAGAAAGGTTTTTCTATCAGTACATTTTTCCCCGCATTAAGCGATGCTTTTGCATATTCGTAGTGCGTATAGTTCGGCGTGTTTACCACAATAAGCTCCAATCTTTCATCCGCTAAAAGTTCTTCTATGCTTCTGTAGGTGATTATATCCGGATAATCCGCCACAGCGTTGTTCTTGCTTCGTTCTACAATCGCTACCAAATCAAACCCTTTGTGCAAGCTTAAAAAAGGTGCATGAAAGATTTTTCCCGACATCCCGTAGGACATAATGCCTGCTTTAATTATACGTTCCATTCAATATTATTTTACAAAGATGTAGAATTGCCTGTATTCGTTGACTTTAAAAATCAAATTCAAAAATACGAATATTGACCGTGATTAATCAACTGCGTTTCAAGAAGAAGGCAGTTGGCTAAATTATACTGATTTGTCTAATGGTTTAAACACGTATTTTGTTGAACATGATTATAGTTTTTAACTATAAGGATATCAAAACATACGATAGGAAATTCTTCATTTTGGCTCCGATAAGCCTTATATTTGTATCAACAAAAATTAAGTAAAAACATATAAAAATAGCATTATGATAGGTATAGGAGAAAAGTTTCCAGAGTTTAACAAAACAGCAGTAGTAAGTTTAGAAAAAGGTAAAGAATTTGACAATATTTCATCTGATTCGTTTATCAACGATGATAACCGTTGGACAACAATGTTTTGGTGGCCAAAAGATTTTACGTTTGTTTGTCCAACAGAAATTGCGGAATTTAACAACAATTACAGCGAATTTAAGGACAGAGATACAACTTTAATCGGTGCTTCTACAGATTCGGAATTTGTGCATTTAGCTTGGAGAAACAACCACGATGATTTAAGAGGTTTGAAATTTCCGATGCTGGCGGATACTTCAAAGTCTTTAGCAGAAGCGTTAGGTATTTTGGTAGCAGAAGAAAAGGTAGCTTACAGAGCAACTTTCATTATTGATCCTACGGGAGTTATCCGTTGGATTTGTGTTAATGATTTGAGCGTTGGTAGAAACGTGAAAGAAGTTTTACGTGTACTAGATGGCTTACAAACTGATGAACTTTGCCCATGTAACTGGGAAAAAGGCGAAGAGACGTTAAGCGTATAAAAAACAGAAATTCCCTTGTCTGTAAAAAGATAAGGGTTTTTTTTAAACTTACTATTTTATAACGAATTGATAATCAGCAAAATGAATATTTCAGAAACAACACAAGAGGTATTAGATCTATTTGGAGAAAGTACCATCAACAATAAAGCATTAGAAATTTTAAACGCAACAGATTTTAAATACTTACGTGATTTAAAATTAAACCATAACAGTACACTAACCTCAGAATTTTTATCTGAAAAAGAATGCGGCTTGCTGGGGTTAAGTGTAGCAGCAAATAACCAAAGCCCAATTTTAATAGAATTTTATAAGAATTACGCTTTAAAATTTGACGCCACTGAGGATGATTTAGCAGAAGCAGTATCGTGTGCTTCTTTGTTAGCATCAAATAATGTGTTCTACAGATTCCGTCACTTTACACAGAAAGAAAAGTACACGCAAATTCCAGCTCGTATCAGAATGCAGTTGATGATGAAGCCGGTAACCTCAAAAGAGTTTTTTGAATTATTGAGCTTGGCTATTTCAGCAGTTAACGGTTGCGAGATGTGTGTGAATGCTCACGAAGATTCTTTGCTTAAGTTAGGTAGTAAAGAAGAAAGAATTTTTGACGCCGTTAGAATTGCATCAATTGTAACCGCAACAGGAAAGATAATTTATTAAGGCTATGTTTTTAATTTTATCGTTAAATTTAAATTAATTTAAGCCATTAGTTAGTAGTTGCAACGAATGGCATAGATATCAAAGTTTTTTACAAAAATTTCTTTTTAGAAATTTAAAATCCCTAAATTAGGCTTAAGGTTAATCACACCTGAAAGGGTTATCATCAATATCCTTTTAGGATTTTATAGGTTTTAATTGTTAATTGCAAAGCCGTTTCATTATTGAGGCGGCTTTGTTTTTTTATTGTACATCTGTTGGAATTGAGGCGTTTTTTTAAATTAAACTTCTGTAATAACAATAGCGGGACTGAAAACAACCAATAATCATCGATATACGTCAGCAAAACCGACTGGCTTAGCCATTCCCTCAATTGTTTTTTTTGCGACATGTTGCGCATCCAAAAAAGTATATCTTTTCATCATAAAACTTTGAGTAATCGCATTTACTTTACCGGTAAACACACTATTATATTCGTTGATGTTAGACAACAAATTACTTCTATGTACGCCAATTCTGATGTGTAGAAGTGTGGTTAGTATTTTTGATGCATAATGGCTAAATTTCAGCAGTGAGTCTAATCAAGCCAGTCGAAAAGATACTGTTCATTATATTCAATTTCAAACTTCTGCAACAGATTGAGATATTCTTCTTTGAATGTTTTTTTACGATGATGCTCTTCTTGATTGTTGATGTACTGATACACATTGTCGATTTGCGAATGGGCGTATGAAAAAGCGCCGTATCCTTCTTGCCATGAGAACTTTCCTTCTAGAAACTTTTGGTCGTTTATAAAGTTGCTTGAGTTATTTTTAATATCTCTTACCAAATCGGAAATACACATGGATGGTTTTAATCCGACAAACACATGAACATGGTCTGCCGCCCCGTTTACGATAATTGACTTTTGGTTTTTTTATTTGATGATACCTGCCATGTATTTAAAAACATCATCTCGCCAAGGTTTTTGTAAGAGATTTTCCCTGCCTTTTACAGCAAAAACATATTGGAGGTAAATCTGTGAGAACGTGTTAGCCATGACGATTTTTTCTTTACGTGATTAACATAGTTACGAGTATAGTTAATGAAAGCGATTAGTAGATATCAAATCATTTTTAGACGCATCGGTTTTCAATCGAATGGTAGAGTTTTTTAATCATGTCATCCCAACGGGATTCTTGCTAGGTGGTTATGGGTTTTTATAATCATTTCATCCCTATGAGGTTCTTACTGGGCATTTATTGGGTTAGATAGTCATGTTACCTCTACGGGATTCTTGTTGGATGTTTATTTATTGGTGGTTTGTATAACTATATGATCATTTTGGGATTTATCCTTCATGAATTAAAGGGTAATGAAAAAACTTCGACAATTTGTGTTTCTGCTAAATTAAAAAAAGAACCCCAGCGGGGTGTAAAGATTATAATAATACCAACCGATTTAGTGAATTTAACCCCATCGGGGTGATATAAAGTTTACGGTGGTTTTGCATCAATACCAGCGCTAAGGTTTTTAAAGTTAGCAATTCTTTAAACTGTTATTTTGATAATTTAGGTTACCCAAGGAAAAATTGACTGCCGTTAAGTAAGTGCAAATTGTCACACCATCATCTTTTTGTCTGTTTACAATACAAAACCAACCATTCCCCTAAATTATTTGATAAATTTAACGTGATATTGTAAATTAAGATTTTAGAGATAAGCTAAAATAATTAGTCCATGAAATCAAAAAAACCAATTATGAAAAAAACAGGAGAAAATATTTTAGTGATCGACGTTGGTGGTTCTAGTGTAAAAGCCATCATTTTAAGTAGCAAAGGAAACGTGATACAAAAATATCAGAAGGTAGATACGCCTGAAAAAGCCAACCCGAAATCTTTAATGGCTACCATAAAAACACTTACTAAAAATTTCCCTTCTTTTGATAAAATTGCAGTTGGTTTTCCGGGGTTTGTTAAGCAAGGGGTTGTTTTTACCGCACCAAATTTAGACGATAAGGCGTTTAGAAATTTTAAGCTAGGTAAGGAGATTTCCAAGCAGTTCAAAAAGCCAGTGAGATTAGTTAATGATGCTGATTTGCAAGGCTTCGCCTTAATTAAGGGGAAAGGATTAGAGATGGTTATTACTTTAGGAACAGGATTTGGCACTGCCTTATTTATGGATGGCAATCTTTTGCCACACTTGGAGCTGGCGCATTTGCCGGTAGGTAAGCAGGGAGATTACGATGATTATATCGGCGATGCAGCATTCGAAAAAGACGGCGAAAAGAAGTGGAACAAAAAGTTGAGGGAAGTTTTAGATACCTTTAAGACGGTTGTAAATTACGATCATTTATATTTAAGCGGGGGCAATACCAAGATTATCAATTTCAAATTGGATAAAAACATTACCGTAGAAAACAATAGAGATGGCATAAGAGGCGGTATAAATTTGTGGGCGATAAACGAAAGTTACAGCGTAACCACGGTAAATCCCTAAACCCTTTGCGTAGATTTTTAAAATTTAACACACAATCCATTAAAAGTATTGATACTTTTGAAACCACAAAGCAGTTAAATGTACGTGAGTTCCAAAAACAATATGAACAACATCCACGCAAAATACATTTATTGCAAGCATGAACTAAGAACAGTTTAATAGTCGGTATAATTGTTAATAAGACAATCCAACCATTTTAACTGAATACTTACACATCGTTAAAACAACTCAACAATTTAAATGAAATCTAACATTAAAACCAAGCCAACCATCTACATGATTTTTGGCGGTACGGGAGACTTAGCAGAAAGAAAACTGATTCCAGCTTTGTACAATTTATTTTTAGAGGGTTACATGCCGAAGGAATTTGCAATTATTGGCTTGGGACGAACTGATTATAATGATGAAAGCTTCATAAAGAATTTATTGAGTGGCTTAAACAAGTATTCTAGAAGCGGAAAAGCCGATAAAGAAAAATGGAGAGATTTTTCAAGTCGCATTAGTTATCTTAGAACAGATGTCAATAACGAAAGCGATTATAAAAAAATGGACGTTATCATACAAAAGTATGAGGGCGAATGGTCTGAGCTCCCAGTAATTATCCATTATTTGGCAGTTGCGCCAAACTTTTTTCCAATTATAGCGAGTAATTTAGCAAAGCTAAAATCGTCTGATGATGTAGAACGAACCAGAATTGTTATCGAAAAACCTTTCGGCAGAGATTCGCAAACTGCTAAAGAGCTTAACGAATTGTTGAGAAACATTTTTGCTGAAAATCAGATTTACAGAATAGACCATTATTTAGGTAAAGAAACGGTGCAGAATATGTTAGCATTTAGATTCGCTAACGCCTTGTTTGAGCCAATCTGGAACCGTAATTATATTGAACACGTACAAATTTCTGTCACAGAAGACATTGGCGTAGAAGACCGCGGTGGTTATTACGATACCTCCGGCGCTTTAAGAGACATGGTGCAAAACCATATTTTGCAGGTACTTTGTTTAGTTGCCATGGAACCACCCGTTAACTTTGATGCAGAAGAAATACGTAACAGAAAAGTTGACGTTTTACGGGCGATGCGCAAATTTGGCCCTAACGAAATTAGATTCAATACCGTTCGTGGGCAATATGGAGAAGGTTGGGTAAAAGGAGAAAAAGTTGATGGGTATCGCCAAGAAG
This sequence comes from Sphingobacteriales bacterium, assembly GCA_038235745.1. GTDB lineage: Bacteria > Bacteroidota > Bacteroidia > Sphingobacteriales > Sphingobacteriaceae > Pseudopedobacter. Next base: position 4,701 of record JBBSTQ010000074.1, on the reverse strand, counting down.
AAGGTGTTGATGACGAATCAAACACAGAAACTTTTGCGGCTTTAAAATTCTTTATCGACAATTGGAGATGGCAAAATGTTCCATTTTATGTGCGGACAGGAAAACGAATGCACCAAAAATCATCTATCATTAGCATACAATTTAAGGATGTACCACATTTAATATTCCCTAACCAATCTTCAGAAAGTTGGCAACAAAACAGGCTGATCATCAGTATCCAGCCAGAAATGAGTATTCGTTTGCAGGTGCAGGCAAAAAGACCAGGCTTGGATATGACGTTGAACCCAGTTGATATGGTATTTAATTACGATGGCACTTTCGAAAACGACTCGCCAGAAGCTTACGAAACATTATTGTTGGATGCCATGAAAGGCGACCAAACTTTATTTATGCGTGGCGATCAAGTAGAAACGGCTTGGGATTTGATTATGCCAGTGTTAGATAGCTGGGAATCTAAGAAAAGCATTAGCTTCCCTAATTACTCGGCAGATAGCTGGGGGCCAGAAACTGCGGAAGCATTAATCGCCAAAGATGGTTTCCATTGGTTTACTTTACCCATGAAGAAAGGAGAGAAAAAATGTTAAACGTTTTTAAAGAAAGTAACGATGCCATTGAAGCTTTAGCAACACTTTTTATCAAAAGTGGAAAGCTGGCAATTGCCACAAACGACAAGTTTTCAGTAGCATTATCTGGCGGAAGCTCGCCTAAGAAACTTTACGAGCTGTTAGCATCTAAATACTGCAATGACTTAGACTGGAAAAAAGTCTATTTCTTTTTTGGCGATGAGCGATATGTAGCGCATGACCATCTTGATAGCAACTATTTGATGGCAAAAGAAGCAATGCTAGATCGGCTGCAAATAGCAGAAAAACAGGTTTTTAAAGTAGATACCAGTTTGGATCCGGCGGGTGCCGCTTTAGAATACCAACGTAGCATCTGTGGTTTTTTTAACGAGAAGCCAGTTTTTGACTTGGTGCTTTTAGGTTTGGGCGATGATGCTCACACAGCCTCTATATTTCCGGGAACTCCGTTAGTTTGGATTGATGGAGAACAAGTGAAAGAAGTTTATTTAGAGGACAAAGAAGTTTACCGGATTAGTTTTACCGCTCCTTTGATCAATGATGCAAAACAAGTGGCATTTTTAACTTTTGGTGCTAATAAAGCGGATGCGATTAAAGCAGTTTTAGAAGGCGAAAGAGATGTGAATAAATATCCAGCACAGTTAATTAAGCCAGTAACCGGGAAATTGGATTGGTTTGTTGACGAAGCTGCGGTTAGTAAGTTAGCTTAGTTGTCACAAAATTAAACAGGCTTAAATCTAGTAAAGGTTTAAGCCTGTTTAATTATTAAAGTGAGCCAATTGCTAGGCTTTAACAGTTCTTTATTTAACCCCAGTAATTCTAGTCGGAGTGTCTTCTCCGCTAACAATTGAACCAGAACTGATAGCAATCGCTTTTATAATCTCCGTGATATTTTTCACATCTACCGTTTCAAATTCATCATCTACAGAGTGGTAAAGTTTGTCTGTATCAATCTGGTCAGAGGAAATGGTGTGGGCCGGCACTCCTAATCTGGCCAGCGTAGCATTATCAGAACGGAAGAATAAATTTTGTTTTGGATACGGATCTGGGTAAAATTTGAAATCTGTCCCGACTAAATTCCTCTGTAAAATCTTCCCGAAATTAGAGCGTTCATAACCTGTGATAAAAGCGTTATGCTTCCCAAATTTTGATTGTTTTCCAATCATTTCTATGTTGAACATTGCCGCCACTTCGTCGGGGTTTAATTGTTTTGAGAAATGTTGAGAGCCGTAACCTCCAATTTCTTCGGCAGTAAATGCCACAAAAATTAAAGTGCGCTCGTTGCTCTTCTTCTCTGCAAAATATTTTGCTAATTCAATTACTGCCGTAATGCCACTGGCATCGTCATCGGCGCCGTTAGCGATAGAATCTTGCCCAGTTGCTTTAATAACTCCTAAATGATCATAATGCCCGCTAAAAATAACATATTCATTAGGTTTTGATTTGCCAGGCAATACGCCAACAACGTTAAACATGGGCACTTCAGAAACGCTGTTGGTGTAATTTAACGCAAGTTCGTTTATGGTTGTATTGCTTAGAACATAAACCGTTGTTGGGCTTTCGGCGCTTCCCACAGACATGTTTCCCCTGCTCAGATATTCTTTGAGTCGTTTAAAGGAAGGCTTAAAACTTTCGTCTACTTGTACCAAAGCGTTCTCAATGCTGACGCTCAACTCGCTGTACATTGCAAAAAAATCGTCGCCTTTATTTATTTTAATCAGCTTTGGGATGCTTGTCCACGCAATTGTTTCCTTCTCGGAGGAGACCAAATATTTGTCGGCGGAGAGGTCCACGCCATTTATTTTCAAGCTTCCGCCGATGGGTGCCACATTTTTTAAGGCAAACGTTTGTAGGTAACTGTTTTCTTTATTAAAAAATTGCAGGCCAGCCGATTTGAATTCCTCAGCAATAAAATCGGCCGCTTTTCCAATTTCACCAGGTTTAAGCGCATTTCTTCCAAGCATATCATCCGCAGAAAGCGTTTTTAAAATCCTCGCCACTTCATTCTCTGAAACATTAGGGTGATCTTTTTTTTGAGCAGTGCATGCTTGCAAAAAAAGCAGTGCAATGGTAAGGTATGATAGTATTTTGTTTTTCATTTTTTAGTATCTGTTTTGAAGTTGAAATTAATATTTTTTTAGCAGATACAGAACGATCCTTATCGATCAAATAATATTGTAGAATACACATTTCAATCTCAATCAGAAATAAATTGATAATTTTAAGGCATATTTACCTTTGATGGAGAAAACGCATTACTATTTCGCATCCGACTTTCATTTAGGCGCACCCAATTACGAAAGTAGTCGGGCCCGCGAAGCTAAACTGGTGGCTTGGTTAGATTTTATCAAGAAAGATGCGAAGGCGGTGTTTTTAATGGGCGATGTTTTCGATTTTTGGTTCGAATATAGTACCGTTGTGCCGAAAGGTTATATCAGGCTTTTAGGTAAGTTAGCTGAGCTGAGCGATGCCGGGACCAAGCTCTATTTTTTTAAAGGCAACCACGATATGTGGGTTTTCGATTATTTTGAAAAGGAATTAAATGCCACCATAGTAAGTGACGAATTGGTTTTAGAGTTGAATGGTAAACGTTTTTTTCTACATCATGGCGACGGTTTAGGAAAGGGTGACAATGCTTATAAGTTGCTAAAAAACTTTTTTCGGAGTAAATTTTGTCAGTGGCTTTTTGCCAGATTACATCCAAATTTTGGAGTAGGCATAGCAAATTACTGGAGCAGGAAAAGTAGAATTGCGGGTAACAAAAAGCAGGAGCATTTACAGAAAGATTTTGAAGAAAAATGGTTGGCGGGATATTACGATGAGCTCAAAGCAAAATTTGGTATGGTAGATTATATAATTATGGGACACCGCCATTTCCCTATAGAGCTAAAAATTGAAAGCGCTAAATATTTTAATTTGGGCGAATGGGTAAACTTTACCAGTTATGCTGTTTTTGATGGAAAAGAAGTGCAATCAAAGAATTTTGAATCTGTTTAGTGCTATGCAAATATCACAAGCTATATTTTTAAAAATATTTATTGCTTTGCTTCCGCTGATGTGGGTTCCAACGATTTATGCCCAAGATTTTAAGCTGATTGCAAAAATAGATACCGTTGCTAAAATTGCAACAGTAGATAATTTGGGCAATTTGTTTGTGGTTACACCAAAAAATGACGTTCTAAAATTTAATCCGGCAGGTAAATTTTTGTGGAATTATAGCAATAACTCCTTCGGCGAAATTACCCAGCTTGACGTTACAGATCCTTTGCGGGTTATTTTATATTACGCCGCCTACCAGCAAATAGTAGTACTCAACAATAATTTGAGCGAAATCAGTAAATACACTTTTAACCAAAACCCAGATTTACAGATGACTTTAATTGCATCTGCTAACAACAATGGCTTTTGGGCTTATGATCAAATTAACCGTGAACTGCATAAACTAAGCAATTACTTTGTAGATGACTTAACAACGGGTAATATTTACCAGCGCAACGGTTTTGATATGCAAGCGGATTTTATGCTCACAGATGATCAGCAGGTTTACATAAATGATACTACAGCTGGTGTGCGGATTTTTGACAAGTACGGAAACTTTATAAAAACGGCGATTGTTTACCCGAAGGCGGGTTTTAATGTGGAGGGCGATGAGATTTATTTTACGGAGCAGAATAAATTGATACGGTATAACTATTTCACTTTTGAATTGAAGGAAATTCCCTTGCCAGATAAAATAGAATTTAAGAAAGCTGTTGTTAGGTTTAACAGGCTCATCATTTTAAGGGAAAAAGATTTAACTTTGTGGGCGGTTAAATAGGGCCGAGTTTTTTGTAAGTCCTTTGTTAAATAAACATGATAGTCCCAAAGGGATGCCTTTGGCAAAGCGAATACCGTCCGTCAGTTGATGGATAATAGATGGCTGTGCCACGGGACAGGATTGACCGAAGAAAGCAGAACCTGCCGGTTTTTTTGCCGGCACATTTTCAAAAAATAAATATGTTAGATAAATTAGAAGCAATAAAGCAGCGTAGGGATGATGTAGAGATTTCGCTGAGCAGTCCGGAAGTGACGCAGGACATGAAGCGTTTTGCTGCATTGAGCAAAGAATATAAGGATTTGG
>JBBSTQ010000073.1:0-11313 GCA_038235745.1 Sphingobacteriales bacterium | reverse complement strand
TGCCTAATTTTCAACAGTCTTTCAATTCCCTTTTTAAAAAGAAAGTTTACACGCCACAAGAAATTGAATACTGCGATCAATTTGATGAGCCTTTATTGAGGTATGCTTCAACTTGGGCTGCAAAAGAAGCGGTTTACAAGGCCATCAAACAAATCCAACCTAAACCCATTTCCTTCAAAAAAATAGAAATTATCCGCTTAAAAATCGGCGGAAAGCCAGCAGTTATACTCCCCGATTTTTATAAAAATTTAAAAGTTAGTTTAAGTTTGAGCCATGACGGAGATTATGTTTGGGCAGTGGCAATTATTAAATAATAAATTTGCTTATTCAAAACAATTGTCCTATTTTTATGGACATATGTCAAATGGGGGGGTTAAATTATGTCAATCAATAAAGAGAATTTTGAATACAAACTAAACAAAGAAATCAACTCTTTATTTAGAGAACCAGAAATGGCAGTCTATGCTGTTAAAAAAAATAGGAATATCACCTATTCAGATTTTTTTGATGACAAAATGATGGTTATTGCAGCAATTAGGGCAGGCATTCCGTACTCTATGTTTGATGTAATCCAAGATAACGCCCCCTTTACTGAAGATAACTGGGCTGGTTTTTTAGATATTTCCACCAAATCGTTGCAACGTTATAAAACAGCGGATGTCTTCCACTTTAAGGCCATCCATTCAGAGAAAATCCTAGAAATGGCAGAGGTTACCAACGTTGGCTTAGATGTTTTTGGGAGCATGGAGAAACTAAAACTTTGGTTAAATACACCAAGTTATGCTTTAGGAAACTTAAAACCGATTGATCTAATCAAAGATTCGTACGGGAAAGAATTGGTAATCTCTGAACTAACGAGAATTAACTACGGCATACTGGTATAAATGGAAGTTTTTAGGCTTTCACGGCAACAATATGCAGATACGCTTTCCGGCGCAGGTGCAGCAATTAAGGGCGGGCGGTGGAATTCAATTGGCTTCGAGCTTATTTACACCGCCGGCAATCGTTCTTTGGCTATGGCAGAGGTTGCGGTACATTTCACAATGGCCACGTTGCCCGATGATTATATGATGGTCACGATCAATGTCCCGGATGATTTAGCAATTCAGGAAATCTCAGAAAGTGATTTGCCTAGAAACTGGAATGCCTTTCCGCATCCTTCTTCCACGCAAAAATTAGGAGACCAGTTTGTTTTAGAATCTAAATACTGCCTTGCTAAAATACCATCCGTAGTAACCAAGGGAGATTTCAATTTTTTGATCAACCCGAAACATAAAGATTTTGAAAAAGTAAGTGTTTCGGAGATTGAAAAGTTTCCGTTCGATAGAAGGATTTTTAAATAACAGATGACCAGCCACTATTTTGAAAACGAGCTTGTAAAAATGCATTATTACCAATTCGGTAATGGCAAAAAAGCCATGCTTTGTTTCCACGGGTATGGTATGCATGGAAAACAGTTCAGGCATCTAGAAGAAAATTTGGGCAATGATTACACTTTTTACGGTTTCGATTTGTTTTTCCATAAACAAACCCGACTGATTGATGAAAGTGTCATAAACGTTAAGAAAGGAATTTCGAAAAAGGAATTAACTAATTTTTTTTTGCGCTTCTGCAGTAGCAAGTCTATCGATGATTTTTCGGTGCTTGCCTATTCAATGGGTAGTTTTTACGCTTGTACTTTGGCAGAAGAAGCGCCAGAAAGAATCAATGAGTTAATTATTGCAGCGCCGGCAAGCTTTAAGCCAGGCAAGGTTGTCACGTTTTTGAGTCGTAATAAAATTGGAAACGTTTTGTTAGAACGCTTGGCTTTAAGCAGCAACGGAATGACAGGATTATTGGCTTTATTAAAAAAAGTAAATGTAATTGACAAAAATGCTTACGAGATTTTATATCGTGAAATTGCTACGCCTCAATTGAGGTTCGCGTTTTTTGCTTGCGCCAGTTATTTGCGTTTTTTGAAATTGGACACCGAAAAATTTTTAACGGCCTTAAATCATCATCAGACAAAAAGTATTTTTATTTTTGGCAGTCGAGATAAAAGTTATCCCGCTAAAATTGGGCAAAGCATTATCCCGAAAATTAAACAAGCAAAACAGTTGGTTTTAGACGAAAACCATGATATGATCAATAAAAATTTTGCAGAAAAACTAGCAATCCTTTTGAATGATAATTAAAGCAAAAACTTTCCCGAAGCCGATTTTTAACGCTGGTGCTAGTTTCATAAGTTGGTTGGTAAAAAGGCGATTTAATAAAATGCTGATTAACTCGATTGATATAAAACCCAATCATTCTTACTTATTAATGTGTAACCATTTTAGTTTTTGGGATGGGTTTTTAGCCGCTTATCTCAGCAAAAATGCCATTAATCAACAAAAAGAACTCAAAGGAATCTACATTATGGTGCTTAAAAAGCAAATGCAGATGAATCCTTTTTTAAAGTATTTCGGTTGTTTTTCGATAACTCCCGGAAAAGCCTCAGTAAATGAAAGTCTGGCTTACGCTGCTGAAAAGCTAAGCACTCCGGGAAATATCGTCATCGTTTATCCGCAAGGCAACTTAGAGTCCTGCCATGTGCGTAAGATCGAAATGAAAGATGGTATCAACACAATTATCCCACAAATAAAAGGCGATTGCCAATTAATTTGGAGCAGTAATTTGGTAGAGTATTTTGAAAGTTTAAAGCCTTCAATCAATTTCCACATGTTGGATTGTGGTACAAACCATGATTTTAACTTTGTTGAGGTTGCTAAAAAAATTAATAGACACCATCAGCAGGCTATTCAAAAACAGATTAGGTTTACAGAGGAAGATTAGAGAATTTATTGGTTTCAACATTAAAACATTTGCTATTACACGTTGTCATGCTGAGTACACGAAGCATCTCACAGGCAAGGTCGCCATTCTGTTTGAATACCCATTTGTGAGATGTTTCCCCAAAGGAATGCCTATAACACTTTACCGTTTCAACACGAATGTTCTTATAGTTACTGAAATCGTCCAAAGAAATTTCTATATTTAAAAAAGACCTCCTCCCTGCCTGCGACACCCTTTTTGCTTTTTCAGCAAAAAGATATAGCGAAAAGTCCCAAAGGGATGACTTTGCTCACGTGTTATCCCGATAGCTATCTGAACGCCTTAATTAAATAAAACCAGACCTATCTACATAGTCATTTCAATAGGCTTCTCCCGCTTACTCCCATCGTACAACTCATATTCCAACAACCTACAGTCCAGCTTTCCGTTATAAAATTCAATTCTTTTGGAAGCTCGCAAGCCGATTTTCTTCGCCAAATCTGGGTTGCCGGTGAAAATATAGCCGTTGTAACCTTTGCAGCTCTGCTTCATAAAATCGCCTAAGCGTTTATAAGTCGTCTCCAGTTGAGAATGAACGCCTAAACGCTCGCCATATTCTGGATTGAACATAATAACTCCTTTACCTTCAGGGATTTCTGTATCTGCAAAATCACAAGTTCTAAAATCGATCAATTGATCCACTCCGGCTGTTTGAGCATTTTTCACAGAAATATCCACCGCATCATCAGAAATATCTGTAGCGATAATTCTAAAATCGATATGTTTCACTATTTGGTCTTTCAATATTCTTCGTTCTGCAAAAAACACTTCCTCATCGTAACCTAAAATATGCATAAAACCATAGTTCATCCGCAATAAGCCAGGTGTTCTTTTTGTCGCAATTAAAGCAGCCTCAATGGCTAAAGTGCCGGAGCCGCACATTGGGTTTACAAAATTTGATTTCTGATCCCAACCTGTCGCTAAAATAGTTCCAGATGCCAAAGCTTCTAACATTGGTGCTTTTCCAGGGATTTTTCGGTAGCTGTGTTTGGCTAACGTTTCGCCAGCGCTATCAATATAAATTTCTGCTTTTTCATTTTTCCAGTATAAATGGATGACTGCTTTGGAATAATCAGGTCCAGAATCTGGACGTATTTTGTGTTTTTCTTTAATTCTATCCACAATCGCATCCTTGACTCTTAAGTTTGCAAACAGCGGAGTGGTCATAGTAGGGTTATCCACATTTGATGTCACAGAAAAATATCCACTAAAATCAATTAAATTTTCCCACTTTAATTGTACTAGTTTTTGGTATAGTTCATCAGCATTTTCGGCAGTAAATTCATGTAGTCTGTAAAGCACTTGACTGGCACATCTTAAGTTGAGATTCAGCTTGATACAGTCGTTTAAGCTTGCTTTTAATTCTAAGCCTGTAGGGAAAACTCGGACCGGTTTAAAGCCTAAATCTAACACCTCTTTTTCTAGGTAAGTTGATAGTCTTTTGTTGCAAGTGATGATAACCTTTGCGGGAGTGTTGAAAACTTGATTCATATAGCGGCAAATTTACTGAAATAAATTTTAGAGATTTGGAACATATTCAAACGAGTAAATTTATGGAAATCAAGGGAAAAGTTCATTTCGTATCTGACGTGATTAACGTTACAGAAACTTTTAGAAAAAGAGAGTTAGTAATAGAATTTGCTGAAAACCCTCAGTATCCAGAATTTGTGAAATTTGAAGCAATCCAAGACCGTGTTTCTTTAATGGACGACGTTAAGTTAGGTCAGGATGTAGAAGTTTTCTTCAACTTAAAAGGAAGAGAATGGACAAACAAGCAAGGTGAAAAGCAATATTTCAACACCTTACAAGTTTGGAAGGTAAACGCACTAGGTGCGGCTGAGGCAGGAAGCCCAAGCACACCAGCGTACGCTCCGCCAGTTGATATTTCATCAACGCCCGGCGAAGACGATGACCTTCCGTTTTAAATAGCCTATTTTCTAATTACAATGCGATAAAAAGCGGCTTCAACATCCCACGTTGACCGCTTTTTTTTATGTCCTTAGGTTTTGTCGTTAACTTGCTCATGAAAGAATTCAGGCCAGCTATAAAATCAAGAAAAACCGACGAGTTGTTGGAAATAGTTTCTTGTGGCGAAAACTGGGAACCCGATGCAGTAAACCAAGCCAAAACCGAACTAGCTTTAAGAAACATCCCTTTAGAGAGAATCGAACATTCTAAATATATGGCAAAACGGGTTGAGCGTTCGGAAGAAATACGAAGAGCCAAAGTAGGATATACTTTTCGGGATTTTTTGGGCTCAGGTTCTGGCTTGGTAATATTTGAAGTTTTATTTTCTTGGGAATTACGAAGAGAGGGCTACTTAAGAAAGGCCAAACAGCAAAAATATCTTAGACTTATTTTTATTTTGATTATCGTATTGATGATTATTTACGGTGGAAAGTGAAAGCTGTAGGTAAAAGTAGTTCAATTTATATTCAACCAACATCTAATGGTTCTTGCATTTGTAAAATATCAGATGGGCAAAGCAACGAGCCAAACCGTTGGAATCTCAACTGTTCAGCACAAATCCTCGGCAAAGCAAAATATTAACCAATCCCACCACCCCCCAAACCTTCAAAAAATAATAGATTTCATTTCACAGACTATATTCCTATTTTTGATGCTCAATAATTAAAATCTAAAATGGCTAATTGGTTTAAGAGGAACGGCATACACATCGGTATTATCTTGTTTTTTGTGGTGCTTTGTTTTGTGTATTTCACACCTGCGTTTCAGGGGAAAGTATTAATGCAAAGTGACGTTCAAAAGGCGGGTGCAACCCAAAGTGAAATTATGAAGTACAATAAGCTTGACGGCAAGCCACCTCTTTGGACAAATGCCATGTTCGGCGGAATGCCCAGCTATCAAATTTGGTTAAAATATCCCAAAAACATTACCACGCACATTATCGCTGCAATAAAGGTGTCTACTCCAAACCCGGTAGATATTGTATTGTTGTATTTAATAGGGACTTATTTTTTATTGTGCGTTTTAGGATTAAGTCCGTGGCTAGCGGCGGTTGGTGCCATAGCTTTCGGTTTTTCCTCGTATAATTTCATATTTATAGAAGCTGGGCACAGTAACCAAGCAATGGCGATTGCATTTTTTCCTGCAGTTTTAGCCGGTGTGTTACTCACATTAAAGGGGAGATACTGGCTTGGTGCGGGTGTTACCTCGCTGTTTGTGGCACTCGAAATCAGGACAAATCACATACAAATGACCTACTACCTATTTATAGCGTTGCTGATATTAATGGGTATCGAGCTTTTCAGCGCCTATAAAAATAAAGAACTTAAGCTATTTGGAAAGGCATTTGGTGTTTTAACGCTCAGCGTAATTTTAGCGGTAATAGTTAATGCTGGAAGTTTATGGACGACTTACGAATACAGCAAGTATTCTACCAGAGGCAAGTCCAATATCACTACAGATAGTGCACAACCCAACAATGGTTTAGATAAAGATTACGCTTACCAATGGAGCCAAGGTGTAGGCGAAACCATCACACTTTTAATTCCGGATGCTTATGGTGGCGCATCAATGCCTATGCTTGATGAAAAGTCAAATGTGGCAAAAGCGTTGCAAAACAAAGGTGCAGATGTTAACCAAGCCGCTGGTTTTGCACAACAAATGCCGGTTTACTGGGGTCCAAAACCATTTACATCTGGACCGTGGTATTTTGGAGCTTTTGTTTTATTCCTATTCATTTTTGGATTGTTCATAGTAAAAGGGAAACTGAAATGGTGGCTGGTTAGTGCTACGGTATTGAGTATCCTGCTGGCATTCGGCAAAAATTTCAGTTTAATTTCCGATTTGTTTTTCCACTACTTCCCGCTGTACAACAAGTTTAGATCGGTAGAGTTTAACTTAGTGATAGCCAGTTTATGTGTGCCGATATTGGCTTGCCTGGCAATTTTTGAAGCGACTAAACCTACTGCTGATATCAAGGAAATAATAAAAAAGCTCAAAATATCAGCCTATATTGTGTTGGGTGTATTGGTAGTTTTGTTAGCGGTTCCAACTTTGCTTTTCACTTTTAAAGCAGATAACCATCAAGATTTTTTGTCGCAACTGAACCAAATGGCTGGTGGCGATAATAGTTTTGGAGCAAGCATAGCGGGTGCGTTAGTAGATGACAGAATTTCTTTATTTAGGGCAGATGCTTTACGGTCAATCCTTTTTATAGTGGTGGGTATTGGTGTTCTTTGGGCGTTGATCAATAAAAAAATTGCGCAACCGTTGGGAATCATCATTATAGGTTTAGTTATCCTAACAGATTTATGGTCATTAGACAAAAGATATTTAAATGATGACAATTTTGTTGCCAAGGCAGTGATGAACCAACAAGCGCAACCGCGTGAAATCGATGAGTTTATTATGAGAGATCGTGATCCTAATTTTAGGGTTTTGGATTTAACGATTCCAACTTTCTCAAGTGCAGATGCAACGGCTTTCCATAAAACTATTGGAGGGTACCATGCAGCAAAGCTAAAACGCTTTCAAGAAGTGGTTGATAAGCAATTTACAGGTAGTTTAAATCAGGATGTTCTAGACATGCTGAATACAAAATACTTTATTACTACAGGAAAAGATGGTAAAACGGCGAGCATGCAGGCTAATAGTACTGCTAGTGGTCACGCTTGGTTTGTAGAAAGCATTCAATATACGGCAAACAACGATCAAGAAATGCAAGCCATCAGTTCTTTTAACCCACAAAAGGAGGCTATTGTAAATCAGGAGTTTAAACAACTAATTGAAGGGGAAAAAGTTGGAATCCCTACAAATGGTCAAATTAAGTTAACAAGTTACCATCCAGATTTATTAAAATATGAATATTCTGTAGATAAAAATGTAGTGGCAGTTTTTTCAGAGATTTGGTATCCAGATGGATGGAAAATGTACGTTGACGGCGAAGAGAGGTCATATTTTAGGGCCAATTATTTGCTAAGAGCGGCCGTTTTACCTGCGGGAAATCATAAAATTGAGTGGAGATTTGAACCGACCTCATATTTTTTAGGAGAAAATATTTCGTTATTCGGATCTATTCTCTTATCTTTAATTCTAGCAATGGCAATCTACCGCGAGATTGCTCGTAAGCAACCAGCTTAAACTAACCAGTAATAAGAGAAAATCCCGATTCAAAAAGATCGGGATTTTCTGCGTTTAGAGCTTTCGGTATTCAAACGATTAGTCGTTGGTTTTATTGTTTTTGAGGTAATAAACCAGTAAGCGGATTGCAATTATGCCGTGATTGAAAACGTTTGGAAGGGTGCCGTAATATTTATTGAATATTTTGAAGCGTTCCTCTAAACTTTGCAAATGTCTTTGTTTAGACATACCTCCCATTAAATATTTTGCGACGTAAAATTCAACATTCACAATAACTTTTGCTTTTGTTAGGGCGCTTAAAATCCAATCTATATCTGCGCTAAGCTGGTAATCCGAATTGTAAGGTTTTGTAATCGATTTTTTAATGTAAATGGCTTGGTGGCTTACGCTCATGCCGTATTTAAAACTTTTTAAATTCAATTGCTTTGGAGTTTGATGTCTGCGTTTACCTTCACTTTCCAGCTTTTCATTCAGCATTTCTGTTTCGCCATAATAAATGTCAGCGTTTGTGGCAGTCCTAAAAATTCTCTCAACAGTATGCTGGTCGTAAATTTCATCGCCAGAGTTCATAAAAAGCACATAATCGCCGGTTGCTAGTGCTAAACCTTTGTTCATTGCGTCGTAAATCCCATGGTCTTTCTCGCTCACTAATTTTGAGATATTCGGCTTGTATTTTTCAATAATCGCTAACGTTCCATCACTGCTTACGCCATCAATAATAATGTATTCAGTGTTGTTGTATGTTTGGTTAATTACAGATTTAAGTGTCCGCTCGATTCCCACTTCGTTGTTGTAAACAACCGTTATTACAGATAAAAGTGGTTTAAAATTTTCCAATTGACGAATTTGTTAAGTATGCCTCTTTGTTGTAAAAATACGATTCTTTGATTCTATTGAGCCAAAATAAACTGAATTGAGAAATTTCGCCATGTTGTACTATTCATATTTGGTGAGTTTCGGGGGTTTTGCAGGATTTGGTATCATCAGCCAGCGGTGACAACAACCATTAAAATCCCAAATTAAACAGTAATATTGTACTCATGAAAGTTGTACATCTGAATACTTACGACGGAAACGGTGGAGCGGGGAGGGCGGTACTTAGGTTAAATCATGCATTAAAAAATATCGGTGTGCAATCTGAAGTAATTACGCTTTATCAGTTTGATAAGAATTCTGGCGTATCCACTTATGCCAACACCTTCTTAAAAAAAGCGATTGCTACTTTCAATATACTTTGCGAAAGATTTTTGGTTAGATTATTTACAAAAGATAAATCGATACCTTTTTCTTTACAGCGATTTGGCATCTCGCCAGGCAATTTTTCAAAATTAAAAAGCGCAGATGTTATTCACATACATTGGGTAAATCATGGCTTGTTTGCACCACATAACATCTCAAAATTCAGTGCGTTTTCAAAGCAAAAAATATTTTGGACTTTACACGATAGCAACCCGATAACAGGCGGATGCCACGTTCGTTACGGTTGTAAAAACTTTTTGCAGGAATGCGGAAATTGTCCGGTTTTGGGAGAGAAAAAAACCAACGACCTCTCTAACAAAACGTGGAAGCTAAAAAACAAGGCCTATCAAAAAGTAGATTTTCAGCTGATTGCTCCTAGCAAATGGATGCAACAATCTGCTCAAAAAGCCAGCTTAACAAAAAACAAAAAGGCAAGCTTTATAGCAAATGCCTTAGACACTGATTTTTTTATCCCGAAAAACAAAGCTGTTTGCAGAGAGGCGCTCAATTTGCCGAAAGATTGTTTCATCATTTTAGCTGGCTACCAACCTTCAGTTTCAGACAGGCATAAAGGTTTTAAACAGCTAAAAGAAACGCTTCGTTATTTGGCGGAGAGCCTTGGTGCTGAAAAGGACAACTTGCTTCTGGTTTTTTATGGTAGCGATGGAAACAACAATACCGATGAAATTGAAATTCCGCATCAGTTTTTTGGAAAAGTAACTGATGATGAGGTTTTGGTAAACCTTTACAATGCGGCAGACGTTTTTCTGTTTCCTTCTTTAGAGGAAAGTATGGGCTATACAGCACTAGAAAGTCTTTCTTGCGGAACGCCGGTAATAGGTTTTAATACTTCTGGCGTTACCGATGTTGTTTTGCATAAAACCAATGGATACTTAGCCAATTTGTACGATTCAAAAGGACTTGCAGACGGAATTTTGTGGGTTATGACTGAAGCCGATAAACAGGAGTTAGCGGAAAACGCAAGAAATTGGGCCGTGACAGAATTTGGTTTAGAGGTTGTTGCACAGAAACATTATAACTTATATAAATCTGCAATCGTTAAAACGCCATTTACACACAGCTCCCTATAATCCTCAAACAGAATTCCGGTTCCATTGTTTATATTTGCGTAACCCATGAATATCAAATCCATTTTAGCGCAATATAAAACAGACGAGCGAGTACTTAGTGTAACAAAAGCGCTACAAAACAAGGCTTCACGCATTCAGTTGAAGGGTTTAATAGGTTCTTTGGATGCTTTTACTGTCGCTGCAACTTACTTTTTAAGCCATAGAAATATGGTTTTCGTTTTGCCGGATCGTGAAGAAGCCAACTATTTTCAGGCGGATTTGGAAAGCTTGATGGAAAAAGAAGTACTGGTTTTTCCTTCCTCCTATCGTAAATCTTTTGATTTCACCCAAACCGATTCTGCAAATGTGTTGATGCGAGCCGAGGTCTTAAGCGAGCTAAGCAAAACCCACGAATTCGGAAATCTGATTGTTACTTACCCGGAAGCACTTGCAGAAAAGGTTATTGACAGAACGGCGCTCGAAAAAAACACCTTAGAAATTGCGATCAATAACAAGTTGAGCATCGAATTTATCAATGAATTTTTGATTGATTACGATTTTGAACGATCCGATTTTGTTTATGAGCCGGGGCAGTTTTCTGTTCGTGGTGGAATTGTAGACATTTTCTCTTTTTCGCATGAATTGCCCTATCGTATAGAGTTTTTTGGCGACCATATTGAAAGTATCAGAACGTTTGAAATTGAAAGTCAGCTTTCCGTAGAGCAGGTAAAATCGATTACGATTGTACCAAATGTACAAGCTAAATTTTTGACAGAGAGCAATATTTCAGTGCTTGAATTTATCGAAAAAGATGCAGTGGTTTGGTTTAAAGATGTTCAGTTTACATTGGATGTAATTAAAACCGGATATAAAAAAGCATCCGAATTATGGAAAGCTTTATCGCCAGCGCAAAAACAGCAAAACCCAGATTGGATAGATCCTAAGTTTGCCTTTACCGATGATAAAATGTTGGCAGATCAGCTGAACGATTACCCAGTTGTGGAATTTGGAAAACAGTTTTTTTATCACGCTACGGAGACCATCA
>JBBSTQ010000072.1:0-11414 GCA_038235745.1 Sphingobacteriales bacterium | reverse complement strand
CTAGCGGAATGGGGGCTACCGACGCTGTAATGAAAACCCTAATGCCGGGCGATGAAGTAATTACTGGCAACGATTTATACGGTGGTTCGTACCGAATTTTCACAAAAGTATTTGCTAACTATGGCATCAAATTTCATTTTATTGATTTGACTAATCCAGATAATATTTTGGAATATGTTAATGAGAACACAAAAATGATTTGGGTAGAGACACCTACGAATCCCATGATGCAAATTATTGATATTGAAGCGGTATCAGCAATTACGAAAGAAAAAGGGCTAACGTTGGTAGTAGATAATACCTTTGCATCTCCGTACCTACAAAACCCGATAGATTTGGGTGCGGATTTAGTAATGCACTCTGTTACCAAGTACATTGCAGGTCACTCTGATGTAGTAATGGGTGCTTTGTTAAGCAATAACGAAGAGCTTTACAAAAAGCTTTGGTTTATATATAATGCTTGCGGTGCAACTCCGGGGCCACAGGATTCATTTTTGGTTTTACGAGGAATAAAAACCTTGCATTTAAGAATGAAAGCACATTGCGAAAACGGCGAGAAAATAGCGTCTTTTTTACGAAGCCATCCAAAAATTGAAAAGGTTTATTGGCCAGGATTCACTGATCATCCAAACCATGAAGTCGCGAAAAAACAGATGCGTGGGTTTGGAGGAATGATTTCCATCGTTTTAAAAGACGCCGATTTAGCAGAAACGTTCAGGATTTCTGGTTCATTTAAAGTTTGGACTTTGGCAGAATCATTAGGCGGCGTTGAATCGTTGATCAATCATCCGGCATCTATGACACACGGTTCCATCCCGAAAGAAGAAAGAGAGAAAGTGGGCGTTGTAGATAATCTACTGCGATTAAGCGTTGGGGTAGAAGATGTTGAAGATTTAATAGCCGATTTAAAACAAGTTTTAGGTTAAGGTTTTTCAATTGTGCCGGTAAACGATATTGCGTCTCGGTTATTGTTGGTGACGTTCAATGTTGCAGTGCCACTTTCCGAAATGCTTAAAAACAACCTTGAAGCTTGCATTGCATCTTTTGGCGTAATAGAAATATCAAACCCGTTGCGTGTTGCTGTTTTATCATAAGTAAATTTGGTGCTTGTGAAAGAAATTCCATTATCATTTGAGCCATAAGGTGCTTGTTGAGCAACGCCAAAATAGGGTAAATAACTTTTGATGGTATCTTTGCTAACCGATAAATATTGGTTGCCATCTAATTGTTGTAACCGCGGATCAATAAGCAATACTCTAAGGGGATTGGCTTGTCGGGCTACAAATTTGAAGTTATCGCTTGTTATTAAGCTGTCCACCAAAGTTAACCTTGCTTGCTTTTCTTTTCGTGTAGCGCAAGAAGTCAGGATTAACGTAAACAAGAAAACGGTGGAGATTTTAATGACTGAACCCAAACTTTTCATAATCGATTTTTTAAGATAAAAGAATTAAACGTTGAATGTACCCCAAAAATTTTCTGAACTAAAGGATTTTTTAGATGCAAAGGTTGAAATTTATAATCAGCCTAACTTTATTACATTGGACCCAATTTCTATACCACATCTTTTTACTAGACAGCAAGATATAGAAATTATGGGTTTTTGGAGTGCCATGCTGGCATGGGGGCAACGGGTAACCATCATCAATAAATGTAAAGAGTTGATTGCTTTGATGGATGGTGCGCCCTACGATTTCATCATGAATCATCAGGATACGGATTTAAAACGATTATTGGACTTTAAACACCGCACTTTCAACGCTACCGACACACTTTATTTCATTGCATTTTTTAAATCGCACTATTCAAATTTCGAGTCTTTGGAGGATGCCTTTTTGCCTTTAGCTCAAAAAAAAGACTTTCGAGAAGAATTTTTAGAGGTTTCTGTTGAAGGCGAGAAACCGGTGGATTCTAAGTCAGAGGTTTGTTTATCATCCAAACTTTCTTCAAATACTGTGGAAGGTAACTTAAATTATTTTAGATCTTACTTTTTCTCTCTTGAGGATTTTCCTCGCCGCACTATAAAACACGTTTCTTCGCCTTTGCAAAAATCTACCTGCAAAAGATTAAATATGTTTTTGCGATGGATGGTTAGGGATGACAATAAAGGCGTGGATTTTGGCATCTGGAAACGGATAAAACCGAATCAGTTGATTTGCCCATGCGATGTTCATGTGGATAGAGTCGCCCGGAGGTTAGGCTTAATCAGCCGGAAACAAACCGATTGGCAAACGGCTTTGGAATTAACGGAAAATTTAAGAAAACTTGATGTTAACGATCCTGTGAAATATGATTTCGCACTTTTTGGGTTGGGGGTTGAAGAGAAGAAGTTTCCTGATAGAAAGAATTTGTTTTGAGTATTTTAGTTATATCGAAGGAAAGTTTGATAGATATTCAGCGATTAGCCCAATTACAGATTTATTTACCCAATTAGATATGTGATTGATGTCATTCTGATATTTGTTTTTTTTAGATCTATTATCTCTAACTCTACAACCCAAAAAAGAATTCGATTTTATTTGTAAATTTCAATACACACTAATGAAACATGAACTCGAATATCCTAAACAAAAGATTGAACTAATTCAATGGTTGTCAACTGTTGACTATGATTCGGTTCTTGAAAAAATAGAAGCTATTCAATCCGAAGTTGCTAAAGATTGGTGGAGTTTAATTTCAGTGGAAGAACAAACCTCAATTGAAAAAGGTATTTCGGACGTAGAAAGCGGAAAACTAAATGACCGCTCTGTGGCAAGAAAGCTATATGAGAAATGGTTGTAAGGTAATTTGGACAGATAGTGCGTTATCTGCGCTTAAAGTGACCATAGAATATTTAAACCAAAATTTTTCGGATAAAGAACTTCAAAAGCTCGCTAAAAAGATAGAACACATATCAAAACTGATTTCCAACAATCCCCTTTTATTTCCAAAATCAGAGTTAAAAATATGCATAGAGTTGTGATTTTGAAATTCAATACCATGTATTATCGGGTAAGTGAGAATGAAATCCAAATACTGTCGTTCTTTTCTAATAGGAGAGATTTAAGCAAAATAAAACTATAAAATAGTTCTCCGGAAAGATGATAAATATCAGCCATCGGATTCGTTCTAAAGCTAATACTTCATATAATCAGTATAAACATTCTGCATTAAGGCCTTCGCATTCATTAAAGCTTCAGTTTTCGCTTTCGCTGAGTTAAATTTATCCTCGTAAATAATTTGCTTTCCTACGGGATCGAAACCAACCGCTTTTCTATTCTCGTTAATAAAACCAAAACCATTATTCCAACTGTAAAACGCAAAGCCCTTAACCTTCGGCGATAACAAATTTTTGCTGTAATGGAAAGCGGTATCCGTGATATTAAGCTGATTTAAAAGTACGGATGCAATATCCACTTGAGCACCAACCTTCTCGTTTTTCTGATTTTTAAACTCCTTTTTTAAAGCTCCTCCGAAAAATAAAACTGGGATGTGATACCGTCCTGGGTCAAAAATATCATGTTTTTCAGTCGGTAACCGATGCCCATGATCTGCGACAAGTACAAACAAAGTATTGTTATACCACGCTTCTTTTTTTGCCTTGCTAATATAATTGTATAAAACAGAATCGGTAAAAAAGGCAGTGCTTCTGAACATGTTATTTACAGGCTCTTTCCCAAATTTATAATCTCCTTTTAAGTAAAATGGCTCGTGGTTAGATAGCGTTAAAAAAGTACTGAAAAAAGGTTGCTTAGCCGATTTCAAATCTTTAAGATGTTCATTGGCGGTAACATCATCTGCAACGCCCCATTTTGTGGTTTCTTCGTCTGTTTTTATATCGCTTAAATCTTTTACGCTCTCGAACCCATGACTTATGATGTACGACTTGAAATTGGCAAAGTTTAAATCGCCACCATAAATAAAAGAAGTATGGTAGCCAACGTTTTTAAATTCTTGCGAGACAGAAGGTAGCTTTACCTGCTTGTCGTTATCTTTAATAATACTTTCTGTAGCTTGTGATGGGAAACCGCTTAATGTAGCGACAAGTCCTTTATCGGTTCTGTCAGATGCGGCGTAAATATTGGTAAAGAGCAAGCCTTCTTTAATCAGCTTGCTGAAGTTTGGCGCCACGTTTTTCTCTGGGCCTAGTTCAGCAATTAGGTCTGCTGTAAAGCTTTCCAAAATTATTAAAACGATGTTTGGTTTAGGCGTATTTAAAATATTTGGAAAAGTTAAATCCGCTGATTTATTGAATAGAGTGTCTTGTAAAGCTTGAGCCTGTTCGGGTTTGAAATATAGATAAGGGTTGTCGTTTATTTTACGTTGACTTAAAATATTAGAAATCAAAAACCAATTGGTGTTTATAGCTGAAATATTTAAAATTTGGTGCTGACTAAAATAAACACGGCTAGTATTCATTGGTGCAACAGTTATACTTCCTCTAATAGCCAAGAAAGTTAATCCCATAATTGAAATAGAGACCGCTGCTTTTGCAAGCCATTTCCCTCCATTTAACGCTACAACTTTATTTGTAAATAATTTTCGATAGAAAAGAACACCCAAAAAACCAAGTACAAATAAGCCAATAACATTGCTAAAAATAGGAGAGGAGGAAGAAGACGCAACGGCTTCGGAGGGAGATTCAATAAAAAAGTCAATCGCTTTGTGATTAAGTTTTGTGCCCCATTCTCTGTAAATGTTCACATCAATAATTGCGGTTATAGCGGTAATTGTAATTAATACGTAACTATAAAGGTTGATGATTTTGAGCGATAACTGTTGCTTGTTGAAAAGCCAAGCCACTATTACAAAAAGAAATGGCAACGCACAAAAGTAGCCTGCCATTGAGGCATCCATGTGCAAACCATGCGAAAAAGTCTTTAAAATTTCTAAAGTGGAGAATTCAGATAACTTGGTAAAATTCCAAATCTCAAACAAAACCTTATTGAGTACAAAAAATAAGATCCAAAAAAGATAGTACTTCACAAAAAATGAGAGGCTTTTAAGCATGGCGCAATTTATAAAACATTGCACTAGCTTAAAAGCCTATATCTATAATTTTAAACCTTGATTTTATCTGCCCATTTGCCCCATTAAAGCATCGAAATCCATCAGCTCATACCCAGCAGGTATTGTGAAACTAATGTTGGAAACAGATTCTTCAGTAATACTTTTTAGAGTTAGTATTGTATTCATTCCACCTGCATTGCTACTAAAAGCTACTGGAACACCTTTTACCCCCTTAATTTTAGAACTTAACGAATTCGCCGGAATGTTAATTTCCGTGGTTGCCCATATTTCACTATCTGTGTCAGAATCTTTGTCTTTCATCAGATATTTTGTACAGTTGTAACCGGCAATTTTTTTAGTTTTTGTGGTTGGTGTTACCTCAAAATCCTGTTCTCCAGACTGCCCTTGCATTTTTTTAGCTTCTTCCGCATTCATTTTTACTGCTATCTTTTTGTTCTGCGTAGGGATATCCATCAAACTAAGTGTTTCGTTTGTTATGTTGTTTAAGATTACTTTGGTAGCAAACATTCCCATGTCCATTTTAAACTGGCTGTACTCGCCTTTAAAACTGACCTTGAACTCTTTAGGTAACATGCCTGCCATAGATTGTTGATCTGGCGGTAAATCATACTCCACTGTATAAATTGCAGTTCCTTCTTTTATAGTTTTTTGGGCATTAGCTATCAATGTAAACGCAGTGCAAATAGCTAGTAGAAAGATAGTCTTCAAAGATTTTGTCATAATGATGATTTGTTTGTTTTTTAATAATACTACGTGAAAGATGTTACAAGGTAATTGATTCTAAATCGTTTAAGAACAATAAAATCACGCAAAAGTACAAGTTAACTCTTACTTTTAAAATCGATACTCAGCAGCAAACTCTCTTTTTAGCACTCTTACCGGCAGATTGATTTCTTTAGCCTGATTTTTTAGATGTTCTATTACAAAATCTCTATTTTTTCCATCGATGAAAAATGTTAAAAATTTATTGGCTAGGGCTATCTTGTCTAAATTCGCTTTACGATCTGCGCTAAAAAGAATCCAATCCACTTTCGTTTCGTCTTGGCTAAAACCAAACTCATCAATTACTTTTAGCACCTTACCTTCAAATTTATAAAGTTTTTCTCCCGCTGTAGCGTAAGGATTAATAAACTCTACGGTGTTCACATGGCAACTATCCAAGTATGGCTTAACCGAAAAGAGATAGGTAAAATCGTCTTTTTCTAAATCAGTAATCAATACGGCACTTCTTCCTTTCACAAAAGCAACAGCGGTGTTTTTTCTTAGTGCAAAAAACGTAACGTTTCGTTGTGTTACATGCTGATATTCCTTTACTGTTAAGCTTAAAACCAAAATGACCAACAACCCAGCGCTGAACCACAAAAATTTTTTATTTTCAACAGTGAATAAAACGGCAGCAATAAGGAAATAACAAAGCATAATTTCAAACATGTTTAACCAAACCATGGTTACATTTGCGTGTTGCATTTTTTCTAATAGCTGCAATCCACCATTTGTGAACTGGATTAGTTTTTCTAAAATATCTGCGAGAATTTGAGGGTTTGGGATAAAAGACGCAACCAGTAAAAAAGCGAATCCACTGTACATAATGAGTGTGGCGGGTATAACGATAAAAACATTACTAAGTATAAAATAAACCGGAAACTGGTGGAAGTAAAACAAACTAAAAGGAGCTGTAGCAATCTGTGCGGAAATGGAGACTGCCATAACAGACCAAATTGCTTTTAGGATTTTATTTTGTGGCTGATACCAACTTTGCACTTTTGGGTAAAGGTAAATTAGGCCACCAACCGCAATGTAGGATAACTGAAAACCAACATTTAGCAAAGCAAAAGGATTAAACAGCAAAATAACAAACGCAGAAATCGCAAGGACATTAAAAATGTTGATCGATCTTGATTTTGCCCTTGCTATCAAGACAAAACTAATCATTAAAGCGGCTCGCGTAACGGATGGCGCTAAACCTGTGATGAGTGCGTAAAACCAAATAAGTGAGATGATGATTACAGCTTTGATAATTTTTAGTCGCTGATTTCTGTTCATGAAACTTAGCATGAAGTTCAGCAACATTGCTACAATTGCCACATGCATTCCAGAAACAGAGAGTACATGCATTGTCCCTGTGTTGGAATAGGTAGAAAGTAAATGTTTGTCCAAATTTTCTCGGTAGCCTAAAATTAGTGTTGAAGCAACAGCTTTTGCATCATTATCCGTTAAAAATCGATTGAATTTTTTAATCTGTTGATCCCTAAAATGTAGCGCAAAAGCGATGATAGGGTTGCCTTCATTTTTTCCAATTACATCAATCTGTTTTCTGTTGATGAACGTTTGGTGATAAACGTTTTGTAGCGATAGGTACCTACGATAATTAAACTCTGCAAAGTTATATGGAGGCTCTGTTTCCTTATATTTAGCTTTTAATAGTAGTAAATCTCCGTAATTGATTGCTAAATTTTGAGTGCTATCAAACCGTAAAGCTACCAACAATTTACCTGTTGATGGACTTACACTTTTACCAGCGACGTTGTATTTGACATTAACTATAAACCTAGCAATGTCGCCTTTGATTTTTGGTTTTTCGTTTACCACTCCTATAAATTCGGTGGCTTCCGTTTTAGAAAAGTGGTTGGGCTCAAATATTTGTTTTCGTTGATTAGTGATGACTAGCCCAGCTAAAAATAGGCTAACGTAAATGAGAATACCAGTAAATCCTCGAAATAAATAAATCTTAAACCGCCGGTAAACCAGCAGGGTAATTATCGCTACGCCACATACCGAGTAGAATGCGAAATTGTAAATTAAGTTGGGGGTGATGTTTTGGAGGATAGACGTAACAATTCCTAGCACAAAAAAAAAGATCAAACGTAAAAAAGGAACTTCGGTTTTGTAGTAGGCAATCATACTTCTTAAAATTGAATTCGTAATTGAAGTTTCGCTTCTGACCTGTTATCTCCTTTGATTTCATCAAGTCCAGAGCCAACGGTTTCAACGTTGTTAAACTTGGTATAACTATACTTAACCCACAAATCAATCCCGCGTTTAACGTTATACCTAACATTCGTATAATATCGTACTCCTTGATTTTGAAAACCAGGAATGGAGAAACCATACAGCACATCATTCTCATAAGCGTAAATTCTGGTATCAAAACCATCGGTGTCAAAAAGTGTTAACCGCATATTGCCAGACCATTTAGAACTTAACGGACTGTAGTTTACGTCTTGATAGGCTAAAAAGCCAAATTTTTGAATTGCACTTTCTTGGTGGTATTGAACAACTTCTAAGCGATTCCTCAAAGAAAAATTATCATTTATCTGGTACTGAACCTCAGCCCTGTAATTTGATTTTTTCTCAAACTCTAACTGGTTGGTTACTAATTTAATTGGCGAATTTTGTTGCTTGTTCTGGAATTGATAACGAAGCGTAAATCTAGTGTTTCTATTTGGAGTATAGTTAAATTGTGTCAACAGGTCATAACCGCTTGATGGGGCATCAACGCCAAACTTTAACCACGGAAACTTAAATAAATCGGTATAAAAATCTACCGAAAATTTTCTGCTAGGCTTTATTTGTAAACCTGCATAAAATCCTCTCTCGTTTACTGCCACACTGCTTTCGCCAATGCCTTGATTGTAAAATGAATAATAATCTTTTTGATAATTCCGATGAAACAAAACCGCTGAAACCGCAGGGGAAAGACTGGAAATTAATCCGTTGATAAAAGCAAATCCATAATTTAAACTGTGGGCAACTTCGCCAAAAAAGTAAGTGTTGTTAAGCGTATAGCTATAGTTGAAGCCAACATTATTTAGCTGGTCTCCACTAAAGTCAAATTTGTTATACAAGCCACTGCCCGGCGCAAAGCTCTGTCCGTATTTAGAGTGATAGCCGGTTAAGCCGAGGGATAACTTTTTATAATTGTACTGTAAATTACCGCCAAAAATAAGTTGATCTACCCGTCTTCTGTTCTTTAATTCGTTTTGTGTGCGGTGCAACCCACTTTGCTGTAAAGAAGATATATCTTCGAGGTTGGTTAACGGGTTTAACGCAATACCGGCATCCAATTTATTATACGAGACAAACGGAGTAAAATCAAATTTGCCAAAGTTAATTTGTGTGGCGAAGCCTCTAAAAAATGAAAATTCGTTTACAGAAGTGTATGCTTTTAAACCCACATCTTGCTTTGCGACGGAAAAAATATCAGCGCCTTTACCAAAAGATAGTCCGCTCCACAAGGTCAAGCCTTGACCAAACTGCAAGGAATAATCGCCGATGGCTATTTTTTTGAAGTTCTTTAGGTCTTTTATGTACAAACTCGAGGAAACAAAATCGGGTCCGGTTTGTCCGTTGGTGTTGTTCCAATATTTTTCGCCAGCATCTTTTTCTACGTTTAATGAAAATTGAATATTGTTGCTAAATGAGAAACGGTAGCGTGTGAAAACCCGCTCTGGTGTGCCCAAATATCTTGATTTGCTAGATGATTCTGGGATGGTAAAACCTTTCTGCGTGTTTAAATATCTGCTGTACCTAACTAGCAAATCGCTTTTACCGTCAGATAAAAGTTTTTTGAACGTGAAGTTTTCGAAACCCGTCGGTGCGCTAATGTTTGCGAAATACAGCAAGTTTTTAATTGTTTCTAAATCGAACCCTGCCACACTTTGTAGCTCCAACTCGTTAATTAATTTACCATTAGTGGCAACGTGGTCTAAGAACGAGCTAATTTGTAGCGGATTTAAAAAAACGAGTTCTTGCAACTGCTCTTTGGTTGTTTTATTGAGGTTTATTTTGCTCTTCTTATAAAAATTTAAGCGTTCAACTAGTTCAGTATAATCAAAATCGTCGGTTTGATTGGCCACTACAGATTCAATAATCTGTTCAATTGTTTGGTCATTGTCTTGTTGCGCAAACAAGGGTTTGGCGAAGGACACAAGCAAAAACGGCAACAGAATTTTTAGCCTAAAATTCATAACCTAAAGACACTTGAGGTGAGTAGCCTAAAACCGGATGGGATGCCACCGCAAAATCAATGGTTACTTTCTGGTAATTTACGCCAAATCCTGCATATTGCTTAAAGGGATTTACAGATATTCCGCCTCTCAAAGCCACAAACTTAACCACTCTGTATTCTATACCTGTTTTAAAATCTGCTTCATTGTTTAACACTTTCTCTATTTCAGAAGTAATCAAAAGTTGCTCATTGAAGGTGTAGGTGCCTCCAAATTTTATATGTGCGGGTATAATTTGGTCAGTATTGTCGCCGTATTTGCTTTGATTAGGATTTGCGATGTGCGAAGCCAACAGTAAGTTTGGGGATAATTTGTACTGCAAACCTACCTCTACCGAAAACGAGTTTGCGTTACCGTAATTAGTGATATTTATTTGATGGTAGTTTACGCCGACTGCAATAAATAATTTGGGCCCGAATGATTTAGCTAAACTAAGTCCAGTTTTCACTTCGTTATAATCATCTACTCCGTAAGATTGAAAAGCGGCGCCAACTGCATAAGCTTTTACAGGCAAAACAAAAACCGCCGATTTAGTGCTTAATTCTTTTAAGCCAAACCTGTTTTCGTAGCCAGCCGACATTTCTGGTTTTTTTAACGCTGCTAATCCCGCTTGATTAGTTTTAGCTGACCAAACATCCTGCAAGGCTACGCCAGCCGTACCTAATGCTGTTATTCTTGGGCCAGGATTATCTTGAGCTTTTAAATTTATTTGCAAAAATAAACAAAGTATAAAAAGGTAAAACTTATTCATACACAACAGTTTTGCCCTGAAATTAAGCATTCAATATTAATATCTTTGTATTTGAATTTAATTTGGTGTTTTTTTTGTAACTATAAAGTATGGCTGAAGCTAAAATGGTACGCGAGATTTTATTTGTTGGGGACTCTGGGAATATAAAACGAAATAAGGAAGATGAGGTGCTCTCACTTTTGAAGAACCATTTACCAAGTTCAGAGAACTCTACAGTCATTTTTTTAGGGGACAATGTTTATCCTCATGGTTTACCAGAAAAAGATGATTCACTGCGACAGGATGCCGAAATTGTTTTAAAAGCCCATTACAAAGCGGTTGAGAATTATAAGGGGCAAGTGATTTTTATTTCTGGAAACCACGATTGGAACAAAGGAAAAAGCGATGGATTAGCGTATGTGTTACGACAGGAAGATTACTTAAATGATTTGTTTGGTAAAAAAGTGTATTTCCCAGAGCAGGGTTGCCCGGGTCCAACGGAAGTTTTTGCGGATGAAAATATTGCGATAATTGTGATCAATACACAGTGGTGGGTTCAAAAAGGAGTGAAGCCTATCGGAAAAACGTTTGGGTGCGGGCAAGAAACAGAAGAAGATTTTTTTAAACAACTAGAACTACTATTAGAAAAACACAAGAGCAAAAGGATTTTT
>JBBSTQ010000071.1:0-11550 GCA_038235745.1 Sphingobacteriales bacterium | reverse complement strand
GCCACAGAACCGCTACCCAAGTTTCTGAATGAGACTGAGTTGGATAAAAAAGACTGACTTCTGGCACCAAAGTCTTCATTGATGAATTTCTGATAAGACACACCACCTAAAACTGTTAGGCTATGGTTGGTGTTAAAAGTATTTGAGTAAGTAAAGAAATTCTCTGATAAGTAACTTAGCCTATCAGTTTGTTGCAAAATACCTTCACCACCAACTAACCTACCGGCATTTAACGTTGTGGGTGTAAAAGTACCTTCTCTAGAAGTATTTGAAAAAGAACCGAATGTAGTTTTAAACTTTAGATTTTTTACCACATCTAAATCGGCAAAAAAATTGTACTGATATAAACCGCCTCTTGTGTTGTTCTCTAATTCGGATGCTATAGCGAATGGGTTGTCATGCGGATCACCTATTTTTGCCAGTGTAAAATTACCGTTTGCATCAACAACAGGCAAATCTGGACCAAACTTAAACGCACTGGCCACAACACCTGTACCTGCAACGCCACCAGAATTTTCCTGTGTTTTTACACCATCATTCTGAGATGAGCGAGCGAATAAATTAAGTCCAACTTTTAACCATTTTGTAGCCTGAAAATCAAGATTACTGGTGACAGAAAACCTTCTGAAGCCCGAGTTGATGATGACACCATTTTGATCATAGTAGTTACCAGAAATGTAATATTTCACACCTTCGTTACCGCCAGAAAAAGACAGTTGCGAATTGCTGATGTTACCTTGTGTAAAGATTAAATCTTGCCAGTCTGTATTTTGACCGCCACTTACATAAGCCGGATTAATTTCTTTGATATAATCTGTAAACTGATTTCCGTTTAAAAGATTTAAGCGATTAATTTCTTTTTGACCCGAGTAAGAAGTTGAGAAATCTATTTTGGTTTTACCAGACTTTCCTCTTTTAGTAGAAATAATAATTACGCCGTTAGCACCTCTAGATCCATAAATTGCTGTTGCAGAAGCATCTTTTAATATTTCCATAGATTCGATGTCTTCTGGCGGAGGCAATATGCCACCTGCAAAACCATCTATAACAAACAAAGGATCACTACTGGCATTTACTGATGTTCCGCCACGGATTCTGATTTTGTAACCACCGCCTGGCTCGCCGTTAGTTGCTTGCACAGAAACACCTGCAGCCCTACCTTGAATTGCTTGTTGCACACCTGCTGTTGGAAAAGCCGTTAATTCTTTACTTTTAATGGAAGATACAGCGCCAGTAACGTCACTTTTTTTAACGCCTCCGTAACCGATAACTACTACTTCGCTCAGCGATTTTTGATCTGGTGCTAGTGAAACGTTGATCACTTTTTGGCTACCAACGGTAACTTCTTTACCAATGAAACCAATGTAATTAAACACCAAAACTGCTTTGGCGTCATCCACACTAATTTGGTAATTACCGTTAACATCTGTAGTAGTGCCTTGGCTAGTGCCTTTTACTTTAACGCTTACCCCAATTAATGGTTGGTTGCTGTCATCTAAAACGTTACCATTAATTTTAATGGCAACGTTGTTTTCTTTTGGCATAATTACCAGAAGATTACTTCCGTTTAAGTTGAAAGTAAGGTTTGTGCCTTCCAATACTTCTGCAATAATGGAAGCAACTGATTCGTTGACCGCGTTAACCGTAAAATTGCTTCCTTGGGGCAACATATCGTCGTTATAAACTATCCGTACGGATGATTTACTTTCAATTTCTGTAAATACCTTAGTTAAACTACTATTTTTCAGTTTTAGGGTAATGTTTTGCGAATGCACTTTAGCCGTAAGTTGCAAACTCAGAATTAAAATCAATGCGAAAGTTAATTTCATGTAAACAAGGACTTTAAATAATTGGTTTTTTGGGACAATGAGGCCGTCCCAAACATTTTTTTTCATACTTTTGAAATGTTAGGTTAAACAATATTTGCTCACAGGCTGGTTTCGACGCTCACCTGTGAACCAAAGAATTTTTAATCGATAGCGGGAAGTACGGTTGTATTTCCCGTTTTTTTTAAGTCGGTTTTTTGATCATGATTTAATTTTTGGTTAATTGGTTTGGTTAATAATAATTGAATTTGTGCTTTTGTTATAGCTATAGCTAAAAGGATAAGTTTGTTTTAAGGCATCTAAAGCCTCAAAAACATTCTCATTTTTGAAAATCCCCGTAAATTTTTTATCCTTTAAACTATCATTTGCGATTGTAATCTTTATATCGTACCAACGCTGTAAGTCCAAGACTAAATCAGCTAATTCTTTACTTCTAAAAATTAGTTTATCCTCTTTCCAAGCAACTTCTTCTATCACTTTCTCTTTTGGAGAATAATCAACTTTAGATATTGTAATCATCGGCTTCGCTTCAATTGTTGAAGCTTGAGCGCTAAATCTAGTTCCTTCTGTATCGTTGTAAGAAACCTTTTCTTTCGGTTTCAAAACTAATTTCCCGTTATCCCTGTTCGGAAAAGAAACTTCAAGTGAACCTCTAATTAAGGTAGCCTCGCTTAATGCTTCGTTTGCGTAAGCCCTCACGTTAAAAGCTGTACCCAAAACTTTTAGATTTAAGTTTTTTGTATGGATAATGAAGGGATGTTTTACATCATGCTTCACATCAAAATATGCCTCGCCCACCAACGTCACTGTTCTTGTTTTTAACCCGAATTGATCATTGTATGTGATTTCGCTACCACTATTTAACCAAACCTGTGTGCCGTCTGGCAACTGTATTTTTGATTTTGAACCGTTTTGGGTACTTACAATATTCAGATTATCTGCCTGTGAAAAATTGTTGTTAAAAAACAGAAAACCCATCCCTAAACTGATAATCAGTGTTGCCGCAACGGCGTAAATTACAGATGGTTTTTTTGTTTTGAGTTGTCTAACCTGAACAGTCTCCTCCGCCTCAACATCAATTAAGGCAACTTTAGTTTTAAAGTTTTCCCAACTTTTTTGAGTTTGCTGTTGACTTGGAAGATTTTTTGGAGAAAATTTTATTTTGAGCAATGCTTCACTATCATTGAAGGAATTCAAATCGATTTCGTATTGCTTACACAAAAGATTAAGTTCAGCAATATCAGTTAAAGTAGCGTTATTGAGCTTCTTTTTTGCTAAGAGTTCCAGAAATCTACTTTTGTCATCCATTCTACTATAAGGACAATTAAAATTTGCCTTACCCCTAAAAACAAATTGTTTTTTTTTAAATATATCTTCTTCTTTCAGACTTGAAAAAATGCTCCGGAAATTCTAGTTGGAGTGCTGAGGCTAGTTTTTTAAATGCGATGGACATTTGCGCCTCCACTGTTTTAACTGAAATGTTAAGCAGCGTTGCTACTTCGTTGTATTTCAGTTCTTCTTCTTTCACTAAAATAAAAATTGCTTTGCACTTTTTAGGCAGTTTGTTAATCTCTTGATTTATAAAGTCAATTTTCTCCTTAGAAATGATATGTTCCTCGGCTGTTGCGTTTATAGATTCGATATCTATCTCTAGCTCATCAATGGATTCAATTTTTAATTTCTTGAGCCTTACCAAATGGTTAATGCAGCTATTCTTTACAGCCACATATAGATACAGCTTCAAGTTTTTGATTGCAGAAATGGTGTTTCTGTTTGTCCACAGTTTAATAAAAACCTCTTCCACAACATCTTGTGCTTCTGGATAAGCTTCAGCGTTTGCACCTTTCAAATATCCTTTTGCAAAAACAATCAACCCCGGATAAAAATCCAAATAAATCGCTTTGAAAAAAAATTCATCGTCTTTTTCGCAAACGGCAAAATCTCCATCTGTTAAATGTTTATTGAACATTTAGGTTTTTTAAAAAGGTTTATTTAGGTACGGTAAGCTAAAAATAATATATGATAATCAAGATGATATTTTACAAATGATAACCGTCTGCTAGGTGGAAGTTGCACATTTCGGTTGCATAAAAGGGTATAAATTTTATTTATTAAGACTCTTAAAACAAAAAAAGCACATAAACTCAATTTCTGACCTATGTGCTTTTCTTGTAAAATTCGTTTTAACTATTTCTGTACGTATATATCAAAACGGACAGTTGCTAAAGCAGTTGTTGCTGTGTTAACAGCATCTCTGACCCTAATAATACAATTTTTGTACACAGTCGATGGCGTAATTGCGCCCGCAGTTGATGGTACTTTTACCCAAATCAAATAACCCGTTGTGGTATTAAACAAGCTTGTACTTAATGCACCCGTTGGTAAAAACCTTGCAGTATTACCACTTGGTGTAGGGATACCATTAAAAAAACCAGTGTCATCTAAATCCGGAATTGTGTTTGCATTAAAATTAGCATACAAAGCATCGATTACGCCAGCATCGCCCGGTACTAAAACTCTAAATCTGGTTGCCTTTAAATTAGCAGCATTTGGTGTCCAAAAGCCAGCGGCAGAACCATTGCATCTGTAATTACCAGCAACGTTTCCAATGTTGGTTGGAGCGTAAAAGTTACCACCACTGCCTGTCCCGTAAAATAAAAAATCGAGTGTTAGTTCATTTAAGGGTAATTGACAACTCCCTGCGGTTGTGCCATTATTTATAAAAAAATGGTTGTTCAAAACTGTTTCAGATACGTTACCCTGCGAACCCATGTTTACGTTTTGATACAATGTGTAAGGCAATGCAGGTATTTTAACCGTGAACTCTGTTCTGATACCAAAAGTGTCAAATGCAATTATTTTGAAATTAGCAGTATTTGCTCGGTAACCGTAATCGTAACTCAAATCGTAGCTTTTTACACCATTTAGGTTATCGAGGGTTGTTACCAGAGTGAACGGACCAGTAGAATCGTCCAACAGCTCAATTCTTGCTAAACCAGTTTCTGATGTTGCCTTACCAACTATTAAAATCCGTCCGTTTGCATCTGGAAGCCTACTTACTGGAAAATTTTCCAATTTAGGTAATGGCGGTTGAAACGATGTTAGTTTAACCAATGCCTCGTCAGAACTGTTGTCAACCCTTTTAATAACTGATTTGATACCAACCGCATTACGCATGTTAGCAACTACAAAGGCTGTTGCTGGGATATTAATGTTTAATTCGCTTTGTTCGTCTGTGGTGGCATAAGTAATATTGACCAATGAATCTGCCAAACCTGTGCGCACCAAATAACTGTAAACAAAACGTACGCCTACATCCGACTTAACGTTTACAGAAACGCTGTTTGTAGGCGTTAAATTACGGGTTGCTAAATTGAAGACATAATCTTGGGAGGTAACAACATCTTTAATTCCGGAACTACTGGTTTCTTTATCTTTTTTACATGCTACAAGTCCCATCATAACGATGACAAAAGCATAAAAAATATTCTTACTAAAAGTTTTCATATTCTGTTATTTAAACTGATGAATTAGTAACCTGGGTTTTGTGCAATCACAATTTGATCGTTAGTGTCAATTTCTCTTTGCGGAATTGGCAACAGCAACTTATCTGTTGTGATATTTGATTGTATAAAGGCTAAAGTTAATATTGGACGATAATTTTTATAATGTATATCGTACTCTTCGGCAATATGGGCTTTCAGTATATTGGTGGCATTACCTGTACGTAACATATCAAAAAAACGTTGATTTTCAAAAGCTAACTCTAACCTACGCTCGTTAAATAGAGCAGTTTTAAATTCTGTATCATCGGTAATTGATCCAACACCGGTGGCTGGATAACGGAAAAAAGCACTGTTGAAAGAAGTAGCTCCTGTAAATACTCCGGCACCTGCTCGTTCTCTAATTTGATTAATAATGGCAACAGATGATCCACCTGCTCCATCAAAACCGGTTGCCTCAGCCTTCATTAACAAAACATCTGCAAGGCGAATAACAGGAAAATCATTCTCGGCATCAAACCTATTAATTACCTGCGAAGTGTATTTTCTAACGTAAGGCCTTGTTGGCGTAAATTGGGCAATATTAACTGCTCTTCTCGCATCCGCAAACCCTGTTGGCGGTACTATGTATGCACTTTTAAGACTTTCTGTTGGAAAGTTGAACCCATTTCCATCGTTGTTAACGATTGCATTACCGCTTCCCGTTGGCGCAAAAAGATTGGCAAACGGCGAACCAATGCCAAAGCCGCCCGCTTTGTATCGCACTGTAAAAATAATTTCGCGGTTCATCTCGTTCGCTATGGAAAAAACATCAGCATAGTTAGTTAGCAAACCGTAACCGCTATTGCTAATTACATCATCTAACAAGGGCAAAGCGTCGGCATTTCTGTTCAGCGTCAAGTAAACTTTAGCTAATAAAGATTTTGCTGCCCAAGCGTTTGCTCGACCTAAATCAGCATTGGGTATGGTGCTAAATGTATTGTCAGCTAATAAATCTTTTGCAGTTGATAAATCAGCGGTAATTAACTGGTAACATTCTGCAACTGTATTTCTGTTTATCTGTTTGGATTTTTCTGGATCAACAGGTTCTGTAACAGCTGCAACACCTCCAAATAACCTTACCAGCTTAAAATAGTGGTATGATCTTAAAAATAAGGCTTCGCCAATTAACTGATTTTTTTGAGCGGGTGTTACATCTGCTGTTCCTTGGCCAACGATAATTTGTCCGTTGCTATAAGTTGCGCCCAAGCTCCTAAGCACATAATTTATTGCTCTAATATTTTTATAGGTTGATAACCAGTAGGTATATAATTGAGGGTGTGCCGAGTTTAAAACAAACATGTCCAATTCGTTTAACTCTAAATTTGGCACACTTGAACTGGTAGCCAAACCTTGTTTAGAATTATCACTACGCAACTCTGTAAACATCCACTCGTTATACATTGGTTCTTGCATGCCACCGTAGCAACCTGTTAATGCGGCGCTAACCTCAGTAAAATCACGGTAAAAAACATCGGCACCAACATTAGAAATTGGATCTACATCTATTATTTTCTCACAAGAACTTACCGCAAATGCAAGTGCAATAACCACTAAAATATATTTAATCTTTTTCATAATCTATTTTAATTACTGTTGAGTTAAAAGGTAAAATCTAAGCCAAACGTTACCGTTCTCATAATTGGAAATGCCCCTCTTTGGTAACCATCAATTAACGGCGAAGCATAGGCTGCGGAAGTTGTTCTAGCTTCTGGGTTAATGCCTCTGTAATTTTTACCCATAAAGTAAACTAGGTTATCGGCTGATGCGTACACCCGCATTCCTTTGATATTTGCCTTTTTGGTAAACTTTGAAGGTAATGCGTAGCCTAGTATTACAGTTCTTACGGATGCGTACGAGGCATCTTCTACCACGAAATCTGTTAACATTCCATTAAACCCGAAGTCAAAATAAGGAGTTTTTCCATCGCCAGGAAATTGCTCACTTATCCATCTGTTATCGTTGTTGAAGTTTCTGTTAAAACGTTTGGTTTCTAAGTAATTGTAATCGCCGTTGACCAATTCTCCACCCTGCGAACCTTGAATTAATACACTCAAATCAAAACCTTTATATTTAAATGTATTTGTAACGCCCCAAATAAAATCCGGAAACGGCGATCCAATTGTTGTTCTATCTCTGTTATCAATAATTCCGTCTCCGTTTACATCTACAAACTTCAATCCCCCAGGTGTGTAATAACGAGCTAATAAAGAGGATTGACCAGCTGCTTTAGCTTCATCAATCTGAGCTTGTGACATCCAAACGCCATCGGTTTTAAACCCGAAATACTGAATAGCTTCCTCTCCTACCCTTGCAGAATAAATCTCGTTACGCTCGCCAAAATTGTTTTGAGCTGGCTCGCCACCTAAAGCTAATAATGTGTTTCTATTTGCTGAAATATTAGCACTTGTTGACCATTCAAATTGCTTCGATTTATAATTATTAGATGTTATTTCAAACTCTAAACCTCTGTTTCTTATTTTACCAACATTATTCACGTACTCATTTGAACCCGTTATAGAAGGTACAGATTGGTTGTATAACAATCTATCGGTGGTAGAACTATAATATTCTACTGTTAACCCAAAGCGATTATTTAACACGCTCATATCTAAACCTGTGTTGTAAGCAAAAGTACGCTCCCAAGTAATATTTGGATTAGCCAATACAGCAGCATTTGGCGATAGACCTAAGCCAACGGTTCCGGTACCGCTACCAAATGCATAATTAGAAGGAAATAGTAAGTTGGTGAAAGCAAAACTGTTGATTCTGTTGTTACCGGTTGCGCCGTAACTTGTTCTTAGCTTTAAATTACTTAACCACCTGGCATCCTGTAAAAAAGACTCGTTACTTGCTACCCAGCCCAAAGAAACTGATGGAAAATAACCCCATTTACGGCCTGGTGCAAAGTTTGAACTGCCATCTGTTCTAAAGCTGGTTTGGAAAAGATATTTATTTTTATAGTCGTAAGTAAACCTTCCTAAATAAGAAATTAAACCTATTTCATCCTGAAAAGGAACAGATAATGCCAAGTCTATTTGTGTGGGTTGGGTATTTAATTTATCAGCCGGGTAATCTCTACCTACATATCTTGAACTATTAATAAAAGTTTGTTGGGTAGTGAAACCCGCCAAAGCGCCAAAAGTGTGGTTGCCCTTTTTAAGGTCGTAATTTAAGGTGTTTTCCCACAAAAGATCTTTGTAAACCCTATTTCTAATATCCGCTTCATTTACTGCACCATCTTGTCTGGCGTTTCTAAGGGTAAAATCTAAATCATCTTGGTTTGTGTAATATCCGCCAATAGAGGTTTTAAGAATAAGTTTTGGAATAATCTCATAAGATAAATCACCACTGCCTAACATCCTATATTGCGATCTTGTTATTGTTTGCCTATCTGCAACAGAAATTGGCGTATTATTGTTGGTACTCCATGGAATTACCCCACCACTACTTGCCCATGTAGAGCTATCTGGCATAATACCTGAATAGTTTAAACCCGAAAAATGCCTTGCTTGCGCATAATCGCCTGCGTTAATATTTGCCCATTGTGGGTTTTGCCTTACAAAATTTGCAGAAAAATCACTATGCCTAACTGGTAAAAACGAATAAAACCTAAAATAATCTGTATAGTTAGCCGCTGGTCTTGTGTTGCCTGTATAGGATGGATTTAAGTTGACGTTGAATTTCACTTTTTTGCTTAAATCTCCACTTAGCCTGGTTCTAAAAGATGCCCTAGTATTGTCACTAAACTTCATAATACCTTGATCTTTTTGTACGTTACCAGAAATGTAGTATTTAAGATCTTTTTTACCACCCGATATACCTAATTGGGCATTCATTATGATTGGGTTTTCTCTCAACCCTACATCCTGCCAATTAGTTGGCTGACCAACAATTTGGTTTTCAATGATATATATAGCCCGTTCTTGGTTTGTTATTAAGTTTTGTGAATTTACTGGCACAGATGGATCTTGCGCTCGCAACGCAGCATCACTATAAAGCCTATCCGTGTACTCTGTAAAATTCATCATTGGATTTAAGGCGTAGGAATCCTTAATACCTGTAAATGCTTTGAAAGAATACCTTGGCTTGTCTGCCGTACCTGTTTTGGTGGTTACAATAATTACCCCATTTGCACCCCTTGAACCATAAATTGCTGCAGAAGCCGCATCTTTTAATACCTCAATAGACTCCACATCTTGCGGATTAACAAAGGATAAACCATCTGGAATTGGATAACCATCAACCACCACTAAAGGCGATGAGTTTGCACTGATAGAACCAAAACCCCTAATCCTAATCACGGGATCTGCCCCAACTTCTGATGTTACGTTTTGTATGCTAACCCCCGCAATTTTACCTATTAAAGCATTGTCAAGTCTTGAGGTTGGTATTTCGTCTAAATTGGTGTTCACCAACTTGCTTACTGCACCAGTTACCGATGATTTTCTTTGCGTTCCGTAACCGATAACCACCACTTCATCAAGCACACTTCGTTCTTCTTCTAAAGTTACATCTAAGGTTTTTGCTTCGTTTACGCCGACAGCAAAATTTTTGTAACCTAAAAAGTTGAACTGTAAAATTTTGCCTTTTTCAACGCTGATGCTGTATTTTCCGTTAAGGTCTGATACGACACCGGTTTTAGAATCTTTTACCGTTACCGAAACTCCTGGCAGGGTTTCTCCGGATTCCGTTTTAATTACTCCCTGAATTTTTACTTTGGTTTGGGCATTTACATTGCTATTAATGCAACATAAAAAAACAACAAAACAAATAGCCAAGGCCGAGATGTAAGTTTTCAATTTCATAATTTATTTTTTGGTTATAAAATGGTTTGCACCGACTTTAAGCCGATAAATTGGTTTACCAAAAATTGGTTTAAAAAACGTAGGGCTTTATTTTATCAGTGCAAATAAATGCTCAAATCTTTTTTTTTGATTTAATGATAAAACATTAGCGAACTTTAAGCTTCATTTTGGTTAGGCTAAATTACCTGTAAGGAAGATTTTGAGCGGTTAAAATCTTAAAATAAAGGGGTAAATTTTTAAATGTGCAATTTGCTAAGCCTCGCTGTACGCTGATGGAGACTTACCATACTGTTTTTTAAACTCCTTACTAAAGTACTTTGGATCGTTAAACCCAACCATGTATGCTACCTCTGAAACGTTGCCTGCTTTCTGTTGCAACAACTGAAAACCTCTTTTCAGCCTGATGGATTTTATAAAGTTATTAACGGTTAAACCAGTTAAAGCATTTATTTTTTTGTAAAACACCGGCGTACTCATCCCTATTTTTGATGCAAAAAGGTTAACATTAAATTCTGAATTACTAATATTATCTTCTAGCAGTGCCAAAACTTTATTTAAAAACTCCTCGTCTGAAGACTCTATTTTAAGCTCCGTTGGCTGCAACGAAAATTGCTGAGAAAACTTTTCCCGCATGTGTTGGTGGAGCGCAATTAAATTATCTACAGTAAGCTTTAGCTTTTCGGTGTTGAATGGCTTTGTCAGGTATGCATCTGCACCGGTTTTTAAGCCTTCCAACTCGTGAAACTCACTTGATCTAGCCGTTAACAATACAATTGGAATATGACTAGTTCTGATATCAGCTTTCAATTGTGAACAAAGCTCGAAGCCATCTATAATAGGCATCATTACATCACTTATTACTACATCTGGCAACTTTTCAAACGCCATTCCCAATGCTTCTTTACCATCGCTAGCTTCTATCACTTGATAAAACGGGCTCAAAATATTCACGATGAACTCTTTTATCTCAGCATTATCATCCACTACTAAAAGTAAAGGCAGGTTACTACTGATGGAGCCTTTTTTCTTTGGTTCTTTGATAAATACATCTAAATCGATTTGTTCAGGAACAAAAGACGTTTCAAAAGCTGTGGTTAAAGTGTCATTTACATCTTCTGGCTTGTAATGCATGTTTCCTAGCCACATCGATAAACAAAAACTAGTAACGTTCTCGGAGTCTTCTAAAATCAGATCACCGTGGTGCAGTTTGGCAATACTTTTTGAAAATGCAAGTCCAATGCCGGTGCCCAAGTTACGTTGCTGGTGGCTGGGAGCTTGATAAAAATGGGTAAATAGCTTCGTTCTGTTTTCTTGCGCTATACCTTCTCCGTTATCCTTTATCCTGATAAACACCTGTTCTTCCTGTTGGCTAAT
>JBBSTQ010000070.1:0-11609 GCA_038235745.1 Sphingobacteriales bacterium | reverse complement strand
CACCAATAGATGCACCATGTCAAATATTGAAGTAGCTAACATGCCCAAACCGATAATTGGTGCGGCCACATCGTTTTTAACCCTGAAATCAATAAGTGTTAAAATGCAGGTAAAAACACCTACCGCTATGCTAAAAACAATCCAAATGGTT
The DNA here is from genome assembly GCA_038235745.1 of Sphingobacteriales bacterium. Classification (GTDB taxonomy): domain Bacteria; phylum Bacteroidota; class Bacteroidia; order Sphingobacteriales; family Sphingobacteriaceae; genus Pseudopedobacter. The sequence goes on along the minus strand of JBBSTQ010000070.1, from coordinate 11,458 downwards.
GAGAAAGTTTTGCCCAGAATTAGCTCGGTAGATATCCCTTCAACCAATTTAGAGAAATTAATTACTCTATAACCGTTGTAGCTAATTTCCACCCCCAACATAGAAAGGACGGTAGGCGCTATACATATTAGAAATATAGCCCAAAAGTAGCCCATTGGAATGTTTATCCCAGTTTGATCTTTCTTTAACGAAATTTTGTTGATTGCCACGTTTTGTAAAAAGTTAATCCATATTTATTGCTTTCATTTTGTTGTACAACGTTTTTCTATCGATATTTAGAATTTGCGCTGCTTTTGTTTTATTAAAATTAACTTCCTTTAAAACCTTTAAAATGGTTTCATATTCCGCTTCTAAAGCGGCGTTTTTTAAATCCAGTCTTTTTTCGCTGTTATTACTATTGTTGGTACTTACACTTTCAACGGCGTTTTCAAATGCGGAAACCTTAGAAAAGGTAGAAATTTCTAATGGCAAAGCTTTAGCCTGAACAAATTCTCCTTCTGTTAAAAGCACTGCCCGCCTTAAAACATTTTTCAATTCCCTAACATTACCCGGCCAAGGATAAGTTAAGAAGCTTTCTTCAACATCTGCCGAAAAACCTTTGACATCTTTATTTAACTCGCTGTTTGCGGAAAGAAGAAAATACTCCGCAAAAATCATAATATCCTTTCCGCGTTCTCTTAAAGGCGGCATATAAATACCAAACTCGTTGAAACGATGGTATAAATCTTCTCTAAACCTCCCTTTGGCTATTGCGTCAATTAAGTTCTCGTTAGTCGCCACAATTATGCGGACGTCTAAATCAATTTCTTTGGTGGAACCAATTCTTTTGACCTTGCGTTCTTGTACGGTGCGTAAAAGTGCAGCTTGGATTTCATAAGACAAATTACCTACCTCGTCCAAAAACAAAGTGCCGCCATTTGCCATTTCAAAGTGGCCAATTTTAGTATAAAGTGCGCCCGTAAAAGAACCTTTTTCGTGACCAAAAAACTCTGAACCGGCCAATTCTTTTGTTAAAGAGCCACAATCCATCGCTACAAATGGCTTATCTCTTCTCGGACTTTTTAAGTGAATGCTTTTAGCAACCGATTCTTTACCAGTACCGCTTTCGCCGATTAAAACTACGCTATAAGTTGTTGGAGCCACCAAATCAATCTGACGAATCAGCTCTTTAGCAGCTGGACTTTGCCCAACTACGTAATCTTCTTGCTTAAAATCTTGCTTGTTTACTTCTCTGTTTTTTCCGGTTTCAGAAGTGGCTTTTGGTTTATCTCTTTCCTCGTTTAACGCTTGTTGCGTTTCGATGGCTTTTTTGATGGTATTTAAAATCTCATCAGGGTATAGTGGCTTTGTGATGTAATCGTAAGCTCCCATTTTTATCAGCTCAACGGCTAATTTAATATCCGAGTATCCGGTAATGATAATTACGCCGGTACGCGGATACTGAACCTTAATTTTCTTTAAAATCTCCCGGCCGTCTGTATCTTCTAACCTAAAATCACAGAGAACAAGATTAAATTCTTCTTTCTCTAAAATTTCAAAGGCAGAAACTCCCGAAGTAGCCGTTTTTACCTCAAATCCGTTTCGGGACAAAAACTTAGAAAGCAACAGACCAATATTTACCTCGTCATCAACGATGAGTATTTTCTTCATGCAAAAAGGTTTTCCCAATATTTCATTAACATCGGGTTAAGCGAATATAAAAATTTATTTTAACTGGGAAAAACTTTCTACACAATTAACTATTGGTAAACTTATCTTATTTAAAAAGACTTTAATTTATCTAAAATTCGCTTTTCTTTTTTCTAAGAATGCGGTTACCCCTTCTTTAAAATCTGCATGACCAAAACATTTCGAAAATTGCTCAATCTCGGTTTCAAAACCATCTTTTTGAGGATCTATAGCCGCATTTATTGCAGTTATCGCTGCAGAAATGGCGTTGGGGGAACGGCTTATTATTGTATGTAACAACGTTTTGCATTCCGCCAATAAATCACTTAATGGAACAACTTTGTTAACGAGTCCAATATTCTGGGATTCTTTGGAATCAACCATGTTGGCACTTAAAATAATCTCGAAAGCTTTGCCCTTCCCTACCAATTGGGGCAATCGCTGTGTACCACCGTAGCCAGGAATTAGACCTAAAGATACTTCGGGCAAACCCAGTTTAGCGTTTTCACTTGCATACCTTATATGGCAAGCCAACGCAAGTTCTAAACCTCCGCCAAGGGCAAAACCGTTAATTGCTGCGATGATAGGTTTTGGAGAGTTAGCAATGAGGTCAAAAACATTGGCGTGACCTTCCTTCGCTAATTCCTTGCCTTGCTGTGCTGCATAGTTTGAAAACTCTGAAATATCGGCACCAGCTACAAAAGCCTTTTCTCCAGCTCCCGTTATGATTAAGCCATAAACTTGACTGTTCGCTAAAGCTGAGGTTACCGCCTGATTAATTTCTGAAAGTGTTTCTCTGTTTAAAGCATTCAGTTTTTCAGGACGGCTAATAGTAATTGTCCTTATCCCCGCTTCCGTATTTGTTAAAAGGTTTTTATAATCCATTGTTGTTTATTTTTAAAAGTTTCTGTTCGCAAACACCCATTCTCTAATATATTTGGCTATTTCTTGCGTTGGTGTTCCGGGATTAAAAAGCTTGCCCACTCCCAGTTCAGAAAGTTGAGCACCGTCAGATTCGGGAATAATACCGCCTCCTGTCAACAGCACATCGTCCATTCCTTTTTCTTTGAGCAGTTTTATGATTTTTGGAAAAACCGTCATGTGTGCTCCAGAAAGAATGGAAACGCCAATAGCATCCACATCTTCTTGCAAGGCAGCATTAACTACCATTTCTGGAGTTTGGCGCAGACCAGTATAAATTACCTCCATTCCGGCGTCTCGTAAAGATGTGGCAATGATCTTAGCTCCCCGATCATGCCCGTCGAGCCCCACTTTTGCAACCAAAACTCTGATTGGTCGGTTCAATCTATTTTCCATGCTGGTGTTTACAAAAATTAACGAGCATACATTTTAAATAATTTGATGATATTGCTCAATCTCATCATCCCTCTAAATATACCATAAAATAAATTTAAACGGATGAGATCATGAATCGATGACAAATAAAAACACTACCAAGTTGAACATTTTTGTGCGCTTAAAAAAAACAAATAGCTATGCATTTCTGTTTTTTATACTGGCGTTTTTTATGATTTTAAAAGTTGAGGCATCGGCAAAAACGGCCTACGTTTATAAAAAAATCAACATCGAGAAGAACCCAGTTTTGATTGCTGATACCGTTAGGAAATTGGATCCAAAACAATTTGTTCATAGCTCTGTAAACCAACTTACCGAAAACATTTATCGCAGTTGGATGGGTCATCATCTTTTTATTGAGCAACAGCTCCATGAATATTACTTTACATCAAACAATCTTGATTTAATGGAAACTATCGGCCTTAACGCATTTTACAATGGCGATTATTCGGATGCATTAAAAAAATTAGTTCATGTGTTTGACACCACAAGCGACAGCCTGCAAAAAGCCCAAACCTGCTTAAATCTTATTAAAATCAACTTTTTAAATAGAAATTTTGACCAAGCTGACTTGTATATTAATTTTGCAAAGAACAGTTTGAGAACGTATTATTCATACAAACAAAAATATGAATTGGTTTTTACGGAAGCTAAAATTGCGCTTTCAAAAGGGTTGACGGCTAGAGCGGAAAACTTAATTATTAGTAGCGCTTTACCCATGAGCACTCGCGTAAGCGGCACATATAATGAATTTAACTGCTATCTTTTTTTAGGAAAAACATATTTGAAAGCCAATAAACTTACGCAAGCGAAATGGTTTTTTATACAAGCGAATAGCTTGGCAGTTCAAAAAAACTTCATCAGCGGACTGGACAAATTGAAACTTCGCTATTATTGGCCAAAACGAAAATAAAAGTCGGCGATAAAGAAGTGGCTTTGCAAGATTTAGCAAAGGCAAGAAGGTTAATTGACGCTGACCACCAGATTTATGCAGCGGATCTGAAAGATTTGATGAGATTGGCAAGCAGGTAAGCTGGGTTCGTTAAAATCACAATTTCTTTAATTACTTTCTCTGTATGGATCAATCTTATTTCCAACAAGAAAACTCAACTTTTTTGAACGTTTTAAAAAGTTAGGTGTATGATCTTTAAAAAAACATAAAATTGTATGAAAACAACTTTAAAATTAATATTTACCGCTTCGATAGTTTGTGGGCTGTTTGCATTTAAGTCGGGCAATTTTGAAGGAATAAAGGGCTGGTTTCTTGCAGGCTCTAACCCTCAGAATTATGATATGGGAACGGAGAAAAACCCAGAGAGAAACAGCACTGTAGCTTTCTTAAAATCAAAAAAAGACCAATCTGGCTTTGGATCAATTATGCAAGTCTTTTCTGCAAGTAATTATCTCGGTAAACGGATAAGACTAACAGGCTACATTAAATCTAGCGATGTTGCTAATTGGGCGGGAATGTGGCTCAGGATTGATGGAGATAAAAACAAAATGTTGGGGTTTGACAATATGCAGAAAAGAGCTGTAAAAGGAAACACCGCGTGGAAACAATACTCTATAGTTTTAGATGTGCCCAAAGAAAGCCAATCTATCAATTACGGCGTTTTGTTGGATGGGGAAGGTAGTGTTTGGGTTGATGACTTTAAATTTGAAGTAGTTAACAACAACGTTGAAACAACCCAAATGACTTTTAAGAACTAATTTACGTTAACAAAAGAACTAATATCTAAGACAATGAAAATATCTTTGAACATAAAAATTGCGCTACTAATGTTGTTAGTTGGTAGCTTTTATTCTTTTAAAACTTTAAACTTCGACGAAGTTAAAGGCTGGTCTTTATCTGGATCTACTCCAAAAAACTACGAAATTGGCACAGAGGAAAACGCAGAAAGAAACGGAAAGGTAGCTTACCTAAAATCGATCAAAAACGGATCGGGTTTTGGGACCATAATGCAGTCATTTCTGCCTACCAACTATTTAGGAAAGCGAGTGAGACTAACTGGCTACATCAAGTCTAGTGAAGTGAGCGATTGGGCTGGTATGTGGTTTAGAGTAGATGGAGAAAGCAATAAAGTACTAGGCTTTGACAATATGCAAAATAGGGCTATAAAAGGCGAAACAGTCTGGACACAGTATTCCATAGTACTTGATGTGCCTAAAGAAAGCAAAACTATTGCCTACGGTGTTTTATTGTCAGGCCAGGGAAACGTTTGGATTGATGATTTGAAATTTGAAGTTGTTGATAAAAGTGTACCCGTTAACGGTTTAACTACACCAACTACAGAACCAATTAATACCAATTTTGAAGAAAACTAAGTTTTTTAAAGCCTTATGTTTTTACTCACTAATGCCAACTACTCCAAAAAATCCGATGAGGAACTAGTGGCTTTAGTTGTTGAAGGAAAACATAAGGCTTTCGACGAGATTTATAAAAGGTATTCGAAAATCATGGTCAATTTCTTTTACAAAAGATTGGCTTATGATGAACACAAAGCTCAAGACTTTTGCCAAGACTTATTTTTGAAAGTTATTGAGAATGCAGAAAATTTTAAGGTTGATAAAAACTTTAAAGTTTGGCTTTACACCATCGCATACAATAAGTGCAAAAATGAATATCGGTCTAACGAATTGAAAAATAATAAGATTGCAAGTATACATCATTCGAAACCAATAGAAAATGACATTTTCAAGTTGGAAAAACATGACAGCAACTTATTCAAGTTTTTACTGGACAAGGAACTCCAAAACACGGATGATAAACATAGAACTATATTTGAATTAAGGCATTTTGATCAGCTGGCAATAAAAGAAATCAGTGTTATAATGAATTGCCCAGAAGGCACAGTTAAATCTAGGCTATTTAATATCACAAAAAAACTGGCTGAACAACTTAATGCCTTTGACCCAAAAACAAAAAACCATGCAAAACGTTGAAGAAAATTTATACAATTTATTAAGTACAAAAACCTTTGACGAACTAGCCTCACAAGAACGCAAGTACGTTGTTTGCTATTTAACAGAAGCTGAATACCGAAACCAAACTAAGGTTTTACAAATGCTTGAACGGGCGTTTACATCCAACCCAATTGAATCCGACTTAAACTCGAAAAAGCTGCTGGATGAAAAGTTGGGCACTTTAAAAAATGCTTCTAAGAACGGCTTTCCATTTTATAAAATCGCTGCTTGTTTTGCCTTTTTTATTTTACTTACTTTTGTCTATATAAAAAATAAACAATATTCAACTCCGCAAACAAAAGACAAACCTATTGCTCAACAACCGATGGTACTAGAAAAGGAAGCAGTCATCACACAAAACATTCCGCAGAACCCAGCAATAGAATCAATAGAAAGAGTGAAAATCAATAAGCTAGCTGTTAAAAAAGAAAAGAGGAAAGAAACGCAAATTAGACAACCAGAAATTTTAATCGTTCACAGCGAATTGCCTAAAGAAGGAGATAAATCTATGTCTTACAAAGATTCAAAATTAGGAATGGACATAGATTTAAAACAACTAATGCCACTCTGCTTAAATTCAGAAGATACGCAAGCAAACGATATTACTTCTCAAATGCTTAAACTGTAAAAAAAAAAAAATTACGCAGAATTCGCGTCTCAAAAAAAGTTTTGCCTTTATTTAAGTGCTAACAACGCCTTCTTCAAAGCGGGAATCTTACTTTCTATTTCCTCGGCAGAGCAAGCACCAACGGAAGCTCTAAACCAGCACACTTCCTCTGTTCCGAAAGCTGAAAAAGGCACTAAAGCTATATTGGCTTCTTTGATCAAATAAAAATTTAGTTTGGTTGGGGTATCTAACACTTCGCCTTTTGGCGTGGTTTTGCCCACGTAATCTATTTTTATAGTCAGGTAAATTGCACCCATCGGTTCAATGGCATCTATTGCAAAACCTTCGTCTTTTAAAGCAATTAATCCTGTATATAGATTATCTAAACTGTTTTTTACCTGTGCTTTAAAAGTAGTCATGTAATCATCGACAGCTTGTTCGTCACTAATGAAGTTTCCCATTGCAACTTGTTCAGCTTTTGGCGCCCAAGCACCCAAATGCCCAACAATTGCTTTCATTTTACTGATGATTGTTGCTGGGCCAAAACCCCAACCAACTCTTACTCCTGTTGCGGCGAAACATTTAGAACTCCCATCGATAAAAATGGTGTAATCTCTTAAAGCAGGCAAAAGAGTCACCGGATCAACATGTTGATGGTTGCCGAAAGTTAATTGAGAATATATTTGATCATAAAGTATATACAATGGTTTTTCGTCAGCTCCTCTTTGTTGGTTTTCTGCCAAAACCAAGTCGCAAATTTCTTTTAAGCCCTCAGCAGAAAACATAGTACCTGTAGGGTTTAGTGGCGAACATAAGGCCAGTAGTGTTGCTCCTTTTAAGTAGGGCTTTAAGTCTGCACCAGTGGGCATAAAATTGTTTTCAGGCAATGTTGAAACAGCAATTCCGTTTGCGCCCAAAAGATGAACGTAGTGGTTATTGTTCCAAGACGGAGCAGGATAAATTACCGTATCTCCGGCATCAAGCAAAGCTAAATAAGTTGCGTAAATTAAGGGACGTGAGCCTCCAGATATTAAGATTTCACTTTTAGCATCGTAAGAAAGACCCAATCTTTTATTCAAAAAGTTTGAAACACTTTCCCTTAAGGATAAAACACCATCGGCTGGCGGATAATTGGTTTGGTGCGCTGCATAAGCTTTTACAATATGATCTTCCAAAACTTTCGGAATCGGATATAGATTTGAATCAAAATCGCCAATGGTTAGGTTGGCTACAGCGATTCCTTTCGTTTTCATTTCGTTAACCTCGCCGGCGATTTTAATAATTTCGGACAAAGTTAATGACTGTGCTAATGCAGATACTTTCATATTTTTGAATAATGAGCCAAAGGTAAATATTTTGAAACGCCAGTTTTAAGTATTTCAATTAAAATTTGTTTGAAATACTTACTTTAGGCGATCTATAATAATCTTGAGATGAAAAAAACACTATTACTACTCGCTTTTGTTTTGACGATTTGCCAAAGCTCAATTGCACAAAATAAAAACGCCGAAGTAGAAAATGCCGTTACTTACTTAACCAATGCTTTGATTAGTGGTCGCCAAGCTGACTTGGAGTATATCACTAATGACAGTTTGAGTTATGGACATTCTAGCGGAAAAATCCAAAATAAAAAGGAGTTTGTACATAGCCTAATAACCAACTTGTCTGATTTTGTAACTATCGATGTATCGAAACAAAGCATAAAAATTGACGGTAACACGGCAATTGTAAGGCATAATCTGTATGCAAAAACAAACGATGGAGGCAACTCTGGCGAAGTTTATTTGGGTGTTATGTTAGTGTTTACCAAGCAAGCAAACGGTGAGTGGAAATTACTGGCAAGGCAAGCTTATAAAGTTTAAACCTTAAACCGAAGGAGACTTTAAAACGAAAAACCTAGTGCCCTGAATGCTAAACTAAATAATTTAGTCGCGTATCGTTTTTATATCAACAATCGTACACCATTTTAATTAGTATCCACTCAAATATTTCGGGCAAATTCCGCCACACTTCACTTTCCCAACTTGTATTTAATTTATTTTAAATACTGATAATCAAACAGTTTGTAACTTTTTTGTAATAGATGAATTTTATTCCCATCTTTTTTTAAAAGTTCCCGTATAACCTTAGTATTAAGCATTGCTTAAGGGGGAAAAGCAAATGGGGAAATTAATATCTACCTTATTATTGTTCATATTAGGGACTTTTTTTGGGGCTTTTGGGCAAATATTGAACGTTGGACTAATTGACAACGGGCCATACGGAAATGGTTCTAGCATCGCCGTTTCTTTAAAAATTGAGGACTCAGAAGGAAAACTAAAAACGGATAACGTTTTTAAACTTTACCTATCTGATGCTACTGGCAGTTTTGCGCAAGCTGTAGAAATTGGGACCTACAAAGGCTTTTACACTACTTTCATCAATGGCATTATCCCGGCAGGCACACCCGCGGGCGATTATAAGGTATTGGTAAAATATGCTAACGAAACAATATCAAGTCAAACTTCAAATACAATCAAAATTATTGGTAATACTGGTGTTAAGGCAGATATTGATGCCAACGCAGGCCAAACCATCAGTAACAACCCAAAAACATTTGGCATTTGTCAACCCGAAAAAAACAGCGCTTTTAGGTTCAGTAATGTATCTACGGCAAGTGCTAAAGTTTCCTTAGCCGTTACAAACGAGGAAACAGGCGATCAACAAAACTTCGATTTTTCGGGCTTACCAATTACGGTTAATGCAGAAATGTCCCATTACACCATCTTTGTGAAAGCAGAGCTAAACGGAGTAATTGGCACAAAAGCTTTCTTTTTAATTAACAACGTGATTAAACCGGGTTTTAGCGCTCCTGCAAACAGTACCGTTTGTTTACCTGCAGAGCTAACTTACGATATCGAAACTAAATCGGCAAACGGTATCCAAAACAACTTTCCAGGATATTCTTATCAAGTAAATTGGGGCGATGGTAAAATTGAGGACATTACACCTAATAAAATTATTGCTTCAAATGCGCAGATTAGCCATACCTATATTACCTCTTCATGTGGTAAAGAAATAAAAATCAACGATGTAAATTATTACAACGTTTACGGCATTATTTATCAGGTAAATAGCCCTTACTGTGGTTTGGTAAGTGTGCCTATATCTACACAATCAAAAGTGGTAACACCTCCAGAAAACAGATTCAACCTTCCTTCTAGTGCTTGCTTAAATACTGAATTAACCATTTTAAACCGCTCTATCGCAGGTGATAATCCAAGTTCAACATCGCCTAATTGCACAAACGGCAACAATGTTTATTTTTGGTTTGTAGATGATGTACCTGTAACTCCTCAAGGCGTTCCTATCACATATAACCTAAAACACGTTTTTACCATACCCGGCTTTCACAACATTAGACTGGAGTCGCAAAGTTTTTCCAGTTGCGACGCCAGGCCAAACGAAAAACGTGTTTATGTGCAAACTGCCACAATTCCAAATTTTAATTTATCAGAAACGATTGGATGTGCGGGAGCAATCATTAAGGCGACTGACTTATCTATCATGGATACGGATGAATCTGCGCAAAACATTTATAAATGGGAAGTTGTTGGCCCAAATCCTGTAGCATTTATTAACGAAACCAGCAGTTCTGATAAAAATCCAGAATTTAAATTTGATGAGCCAGGAGTTTATACAGTAAGGTTGGAAATAACTTCGCCCTGCACTCCATCTGTAGTGGAAAAAACGGTAGTAATCAATAAAGCGCCAACAATTACGGCAGACTGGCAACCTATTTTATGTGGAAAAGGACAGCTGATTACATTTGATGAAAGCTTAGGCAACACAATGAAAACTGTTTTTACTGGAACATCTAAAACAGAAAACGACACTTACCGTTGGGAAATTAGTGGCGGTGCGTTCACTTTTAAAAGCAGCACCAACCAAAACTCAAAATCGCCATCCGTTCTTTTTCAGGATAATGGAACTTACACCATCACCATTACGCATCAAAACAATTGCGGCACAAGTACGGTTACTAAAACTATCGTTATTAATGATGCACCAACCGTTTCTGCAGGTGCAGATCAATCTGTTTGCGCCAATACCCATGTTGCTTTGGATGGCTCGGTAATTAGTGACACTGAAGAAAAATACAATTGGCTTGGTGGCGAAGGACTGTTCACTCCTTCAAGAAACGTGTTGAACCCTACTTATCTGCCATCGGCAAATGAGAAACTAACAGGCATGGTTCAACTAAAACTTTCGGTAAGTACCAACAGTATTGCGTCTTGTAACTTGATAGAGGATTTAGTTTTAATTAAAATTAAACCAGAAAATAAGATTACCAGCGCCCCAACTAAAAGTATTTGCAACGGAGTGTCTGTTGATTATACTCCGTTGGCGAGCTTAAATGGCAGCACATTTATTTGGACGGCGACAAAAATTATAAATGCGGCCAATTATACTACAAATGGTAACGGAAGGGTTACAGACATTTTAGCAGCGGTAAATGTTAATGAAGAAGCTTCTGTAACTTACCTCATCACGCCAAACAAAGATGGTTGCTATGGCGTACCTTTTGATTTTACAGTTACTGTAAAGCCAATTGGAAAAGTGACCGCTGTTACCAATGAACAGACCATTTGTTCCAGCCAAAAAATAACGATTACACTATCCTCCAACATTGCGGAAATGCGTTATACTTGGACAAGTACGGCGACAGGGAAAATATCGGGCAACAGCCAAAACAGTACGCCAAAATCAATTACAGAAATTTCTGATTTATTAACGAATGCCGGCGACAGTACAGGATTTGTAACTTATACCATTTTACCAGAAAACATAAACGGTTGTGCTAGCGAGGCGGTTGTGCTTACT